>JAHEMS010000053.1:1093-2741 GCA_024643595.1 Bacteroidota bacterium | reverse complement strand
ATCCTGGTATTTTTATGTTCATCATCATGATTACCATTCCTGATGAATGGGAAAATGTTTATTAATAACCTGATATGATTTTGAAAAGTGAATTTACCCTAATGCTATAAAGTTAACCATGATGAGCATCATCATTCTATGCGACTACCATCATCATATTTTTTTGCCCCGGTAAGAAGTATGGGTTCATACGAAAGAAGTCCTGCACCATACCGACTGGATTATTGACTCTGTTTATTAATAAACTGAATAATTCGTTTTGACCTTTGAGACTTGAATTTATTGTCTACATATATAGGCTGGTCGATCAATGCGTTTAATTTGCTTTAGTTCAATCGGATTAAATCAAAATAAAAATGCCTTGTAAACATTTGATCTACAAGGCACTAATTCAATACGTGGTAGTCTGTACGGGAATCGAACCCGTGTTACCAGAATGAAAATCTGGTGTCCTAACCCCTAGACGAACAGACCGTCTTAAAATTTCGAGCCGCAAAGATAAAGCGAGTAACTGCATTTGCAAACGGAACCGGTAAAAAAGTTGGACAGATAGGTTCAAATTGATTGGTTTTGGCATTCAGGAAGTCTATTTTTGACAACCAAAAAAATTAAACAATCTATCACCATGACTAAAGTCGGAATAAACGGATTCGGTCGCATTGGTCGCCTCGCTTTCAGAGCAGCCATCAAGCGCAATGACATTGAAATAGTAGGTATCAACGATTTAGTAGAGCCTGAATACATGGCCTACATGTTAAAATATGATTCCACGCATGGGAAATTTGACGGCACCGTTGAGGTGAAAGACGGAAACCTGATCGTGAATGGGAAAAAGATCAGGGTAACCGCTGAAAAAGATCCGGCCAACCTGAAGTGGAATGAAGTAGGTGCTGAAATCGTAATCGAATCCACCGGCTTATTTCTTACCCAGGTCGATGGCAATAAACATATCGCAGCCGGTGCGAAGAAGGTAGTGTTTTCAGCGCCCGCTAAAGACGATACGCCAACGTTTGTTATGGGTGTAAACCATAAGAAATTAACCGCTCAACATACCATCGTTTCCAATGCATCATGCACTACCAATTGCCTGGCTCCTATCGCTAAAGTACTGAACGATAAGTTTGGAATAGCAGAAGGGTTGATGAGTACGGTTCACGCTGTTACAGCAACACAAAAGACCGTTGATGGCCCTTCAGCAAAAGACTGGAGAGGTGGCCGCGGTGGTTTCTCCAACATAATCCCTTCTTCGACGGGGGCAGCCAAAGCAGTGGCCTTGGTAATTCCTGAATTGAAAGGAAAACTTACCGGAATGTCATTCCGTGTTCCTGTTGCTGATGTTTCCGTAGTCGATCTCACCGTAAAATTGGATAAATCTGCTACTTATGAAGACATCAAGAAAGCTATGAAAGATGCTTCAGAAGGCGAACTGAAAGGAATTTTAGGATACACCGAAGATGATGTGGTATCACAGGATTTCGTGGGTGATGCACGCACTTCTATTTTTGATGCGAAAGCAGGTATTGCACTGAATGATAAATTTGTAAAGGTGGTAGCCTGGTATGACAATGAATGGGGATACTCCAACAAGCTCATCGATCTTGTTCAGGAATTAGCAAAAGTATAATTAGTTAAAACTGTAGTCGGAAAA
>JAHEMS010000053.1:0-1083 GCA_024643595.1 Bacteroidota bacterium | reverse complement strand
TTATGTTTATAAGCGTCCTTTTTTTTATCGCCTCGTCCAAATTATTGATAGCCGATGAAACCTTCTCGAATTATATCTTCATTTCAATCTGGTATTGTAGCTTTACCCTATGGATTTCAGCCAGGAAACTTTTCTTCATCATCTCGCGCAGACTTCACCGTATCCATTCCTTATTCCGATCGAGCGAGCCGAAGGGGTTTACCTGTACAGCCCGGATGGTAAAAGTTACATGGACCTGATCTCAGGTATTGGCGTTAGCACTATCGGGCATCGGCATCCATACGTTATTAATGCCATTAAAGCTCAGCTCGATAAACATTTACATGTAATGGTGTATGGAGAATATATTCAATCCACACCCAACGCGCTGGCTAAAAAATTAGTGGAACTATTACCTCCTTCGTTGAACTGCTGTTATTTTGTTAATTCCGGAACAGAAGCCAACGAAGGCGCTTTGAAGCTGGCAAAACGTGTAACCGGTCGGACCGAAATTATTTCCTGCCGGAAATCATATCATGGCAGCACGCACGGTTCACTAAGTGTATCGGGTAATGAAATAAAAAAGCAAGCTTACCGGCCTTTATTACCTGATGTGCGTTTCATTGATTTCAATAACATGAATGATCTGGATCTGATCAGCGACCGCACGGCTTGTGTGATTATGGAAACCATTCAGGGTGACGCGGGAGTAAGAATCCCAGATCAGGCCTACCTTAAAGCTTTGAGAAAACGGTGCGACGACACAGGCGCTTTGCTCATACTTGATGAAATACAATGCGGTATGGGCAGAACCGGTAAACTTTTTGCCTTTGAACATTTTGGAATAGTGCCTGACATTCTCACCCTCGCCAAGGCATTCGGTGGTGGTTTGCCCATTGGCGCTTTTATTTCATCAGAGGAAAGAATGAAAACGCTTACCCATAATCCAATCCTTGGACACATCACCACCTTTGGCGGAAATCCGGTATGTTGTGCAGCGGCCCTGGCTACATTAGAAGTGATTATAGGTGAAAAACTAATCGAGCATGTTGAATATAAAGGTCAGTTGATGGAGCAATTGATACAACATCCAAAAATCAAAGA
>JAHEMS010000456.1 GCA_024643595.1 Bacteroidota bacterium | reverse complement strand
CGGAACCGGTAATCGCGCCGGCGCCAGTTTATCAAGCTTTGAACTGAGTTCCCATGGGATCAATCCCGAAAGGATGGTTTGCAATTCCAGCCGTTGAAAATCATTACGCTTTGAAACCTGGGAAAGAAATGGAGCAAGCCATTCAAGTGTTGTCATCACTAAATTTTCATCGCTAACATCGGGCCAACCATCTTGTGGTCTCCAGGTGCGCAGACTTAGCACCCTTGCCTGCCACTCCCGCTGTTGTTCAGCCCAGCCCAGCAACGCTAATCCTTCATCATGTACAGCTTCGCATAATATTTTAATTCGCTGGTTTTCTGAAATACTCGATACCCTTTTGCTTGACAGCACCACATTACCGATCCGCATTTCAAGGGTGGCGGTAATCATTCCTCGTTCGGCATCCCACTTCACTACTTCATATTCTTTAGCCCGATGTTGCAAGTCTTCCTCTCTTAATGGCGCCGCTAAAAATATTTTACCTTCGCCACTTCCGGCATCAAGGTGAGCTACCGCCAGCCAGGGCTCGCGAAGCAATGGATCATGTTCAGGCAACCGTGCCACTCTTCCGTTAGATAGTTTATACCGCGATCCTTGCTTCTCCTGCTGTCGGGCAATCCTTTCGGGATATGCTTCTGCTATTAGCTTACCGACCTCCACATCGATGGGTATTGTATTATCGACTTGCCGTTTAAAAATTCTCCGCCATGCCGAAGCCGACCTCTCAATTCGTTCAAGCACATGACGGTCAGCAGAAATGCGGTCTCCACGTCTCCATTTTCGGAGTATTTCTACACGCAAGCTTAGGTCAGCACCTGCTCCTTTTGGTAAGGGGTCACGCTCTTCCAATATAGCAGCGATATCGGTGGCCAGCGTTCCTAACGAATCAACTTTGGATGAAAGCGGAGATAGCAGCATGTGTGCAATACGCGGATGGGTGGGCAATCTTAACATTGCTTTGCCTCGTGCCGTTATCTTTTTGTTTTCCAGTGCATCTAGATTGATTAACAATTCTTTTGCCTGGCTCATAGCTCCTTCCGGTGGTGGAGTCACCCAGGTGAGTTCATTTACGTTTTGTATTCCCCAATTGGCTAACTCCAACATAACTGATGCCAGGTCTGCCTCCAGAATTTCAGGTTGCCTTGTTGCCTGCATAAGATGATTGGCATTGGCAGACCACATTCGATAACATATTCCAGGGCCCAGCCTACCCGCTCGACCTGCACGCTGGTCAGCTGAATCGCTGGTCACTTGCACCGTCTCCAACCGCGTAAGTCCACTGCGCGCATCAAACCTTGGTACACGTGCAAAACCGCAATCAATCACGGTTGTAATGCCTTCAATGGTAAGCGAAGTTTCTGCAATTGCTGTTGCCAACACAATTTTGCGTAATCCGAGAGGGTGAGGAAGAATTGCTTCCTGCTGCTTTTTAAAAGGAAGATCACCATATAAAGGAACAACCTGAAAAGAATCATTTTCTCCTTCCAGCAATGATTGCACGCGTTGTATTTCGCCTGCGCCAGGTAGAAAAACAAGAAGATCACCCACCTGTTCCCTAAGTGCCTTCCGCACAACCTGGAAAACAGCGACCGAGATTTGAATATTTTTTTCCACTGGCACATAATGAAAATGAACCGGGTACTGTTTACCGATACTGGTTATCACCGGGGCTCTATTGAAGAGTGTGGAAATTTTTTCACCCTCAAGCGTTGCCGACATAATGAGGATTCTCAAATCGTTGCGTAAAAGTTGTTGCGCCTGATGGCATAATGCAAGAGAGAGATCAGCCTGCAAATTACGCTCATGAAATTCATCAAAGATCACCAACCCTACCGATTCCAGCGCACTGTCTGTTTGTATCATCCGCGTGAGAATGCCTTCGGTGACTACCTCTATTCTGGTGGATTCAGTCACTACGTTTTCGAACCGAATCCGATAGCCAACTGACGCTCCAAGGTCTTCCTTTAATTCATCTGCCATACGTGATGCTACCGATCTGGCTGCAAGGCGCCTGGGTTCCAGCATGATTATCTTTTTCCCTTGCAACCAAGGCTCATTTAACAATTGCAATGGCAGGACTGTGCTTTTTCCTGCTCCTGGTGGCGCTTGTAAAATCACTATTGGATTCTGGTTAAGCGCCTGCCTTAATGATGGAATAGCTTCTAATACGGGATAGTCATTCACGAATGCAAAGATGTTACAAATAGCAATGAGATGAGAATTCTGAAATTGGGGTTACTGTTGGACACCCTATACATCAACATGATAGACATCCAATTCATTTCGCTGAATACCCTGAATATAAAATCCTCCTGCCTGTGGGATATCTTCCAGCAAGTCAAATACGGTGCATTCTTTTGGAAGCGCAGAAAATATGAGCAAGAAAGAAAATCTCCCCTTTTTTGGAATCATCGTCCACATCGGTGCGTATGAAATATTTTCTATGTGAACCAATGGCGAACGCGCACCTGATATCCGGTCAATCAGGAACGTCGATCGCCAGACACGAATCAGCATATCGTCCGAAGTGTTATTGAAATAACAATGAACATAAACATGCGAATCTTCCTGAATCAGCGGGTCAATAGAAGTAAGAGCCTCACCTTCTACCTCTGGTTTAATTTTGACCGGAGGGTCCGGCTCACCACCGCCTGATTTTATACTTATGACTTTCTTGGAAACCATGGAAAAAAAGAACTCGTTATCTTCATATACACATCATATTCTGGCTTGGATGTCTTCAATGTTTTCTCCAATAAATGAATTCCCGACACCTTTATTAATAGCAACGTCATAAGTACGCCACTCATCACTGGCCAATAGCTTCCTGCCGCCACGCTAAACATGGAAAATCCCCACCATACACAGGCATCACCAAAGTAGTTGGGATGGCGAGTATACCGCCAGAAACCAGTATTCAAGACCTTGCCCTTATTATCTGGATTTTTTCTGAATTTCGTCAACTGATAATCACCACCAGCTTCAAAAGTAAAACCAATAACCCAAAATATAATGGCAATTTTATCCACCCATCCAAACGGATTCATATTATAATATTGAGAAGTCAGCAAAGGAGCAGAGATTAGCCAAAGCAAAACACCTTGTAGTAAAAACACCTGAAAGAAACTCACCCACCAATACCTATTGACTCCATAGTCTTTACGAAATTGAGCATACCGATAATCCTCTGGCTTGCCATAATTCCGAGCAAACAAATCGGTAAACAGCCTTACCCCCCAGATAAATACCAACGCCAATACCACTTTTTTCCGCACCGGATCACCATCAGAATTTAAGTGATAATAGATGGACAATATAACAAACCCCAATCCCC
>JAHEMS010000455.1 GCA_024643595.1 Bacteroidota bacterium | reverse complement strand
AAGGCCCCAGCGAACAAATGAAAAAGTGGAGCAATGGACTGAAGGAATTGATATCATGCTTGCTATTGACATTTCCCAATCCATGCAGATTGAAGATTTTGTTCCAAACCGCCTTACTGCAGCCAAAGATGTTGCCCGTGATTTTATTAAAGGCAGATTGCAGGACAGAATCGGTATAGTCGTTTTTTCGGGTGATGCCTTTTCACTAGCACCACTGACTACAGATTACCGGCTTTTAAACTCGTATCTGGATGATATCAGCTTTGAGATGATCGAATCCCGGGGAACTGCGATTGGTTCTGCCTTGGCCGTTGTGACGAATCGAATGAGAGAATCCAAATCCAAATCAAAAGTTTGTATCCTATTAAGTGATGGTGACAACACTGCTGGAAATATCGACCCTATAACTTCTGCCGAACTTGCAGCTGCCTATGATATAAAAATCTATACGATTATTGTTGGTCAGGAAGGTATGGTCCCCTTTGGAAAAGACTATTTTGGTAGACCCAATATGGTGGAAAATACTATTGATGAAACCACGATGAGAAAAATTGCTCAACTTGGAGGTGGTGAATTCTTCCGGGTCACAGATAATGAGGCGTTGAAAAATGTGTTCAGTCGTATTGATCAATATGAAAAAGCGGAGATTCAGGAAACCCGATTCAAAGATACTTCAGACTACTATTTCATATACTTGAAATGGGCCATTGCATTTTTCCTTTTATGGCTGATATTGAAATCTACTTTTGTGTCGAATGCGCTGCAAGACTAAGCGCTAAGAAAATCTCCAGCTGTCCAAATTAAACGGATACCAAAAAAAATCAAGCATATCCCAACCACTATGTTAACAATCATCATCAATCGGTGTGTTATTAATGACCGTAGCTTGTCAGCCAGGTAAGCCTTTAGTATATCGGTGGAAAGTACTGTACCTAAAACAGCTAAAAAAAAGATAAAAAATTCAAAGCCTTTGGTATACCCAAAATCCAATGATGCAATGCTGATTGCTCCAATCCAAAAAATTAAAACCATAGGACTCATTCCATTAATGATAAATCCCTTTATGAAATAGCGATACATTTTTTTCTCCGAGGCTACATCTAACGCAGCGGTCATCTTTCTCTTACTTTTAATGAATACGTGATATATCCCAAATAATATAAGAATACCACCACCCGCATAGGCCAGAAAAAAACGAAAATCCGGTTCCTGAATAAATTGTACCACTCCAAAATAACAAATCGCAACATACATTGCATCACTGAGTGAAACTCCGAGAGATACAAGCACCCCATTAGTAAATCCTCTTTCAACGCTGGTTTGGATGATGGTAAAAAAAACAGGGCCAACCAAAAAGGCCAATACAATCCCAAGTTTTATACCATTGAAAACAATTTCCGTCATTTAGGAGATGAATTTAATCCATTCTTCCAACTGAGCATTTTTCATAACACGAGGAAACTTATTTTGTCCACCCACTTTGCCTTTGGATTCCATCCATTCATAAAACTTTTTGAGTGGCAAAACATCCACCATCACATCCCGTAATGCTGCGCTTCTTTCGACAGCGTAATCATCATTTAACATCTTTAGGTGATAATCAATACGTTCTTTGAGTATGCCAGCATCAACCTGATCTTCTGTACCTATAAACCAATGATGGGCAAACAATGTCTGATGGGGTATTCCAGCGATAGCATATTCCGGTATGTTGATGTTAAGTTCATTTGATACCAGTTCAATCGCCTTATTCATATTATCCACCGATAGATGCTCTCCACATAAACTCAGGAAGTGTTTAGTGCGTCCGGTAATTATAATCTCTGATTCTTCAATGGAAACAAATTTGATTACATCGCCAATGAGGTAACGCCATGCCCCGGCACACGTTGAAAGCAATAAAGCATATTCTTTACCTTCTTCAACCTCATCAATTAGCAAAGTCTCAGCATCTGGCTTGATATCACCAGAAGGATGAAAATTTCTATCATCAAACAGCACAAACTCATAAAAGATACCATTATTAAGTACCAACCTCATGGACTTGCGCTTAGGAAGAGCCTGGTAAGCAATAAATCCTTCCGACGCAAGGTAGGTTTCTATGAAATAAATGGGGCGACCCAATAACTTTTCGAATCCCTTACGATAAGGATCCATAGAAACTCCACCATGAACATAAATCAAGAGGTTAGGCCAGACATCATGAATATTATTCACGCCATAGCGTTCAATTATCTTTTCCAATAAGATCTGTATCCAGGCAGGTACACCCACTACAATACCAATGTCCCAACCTTTTGCATTCTCAACGATCTCTTCAAGCTTTTTATCCCAATTTCTGGTGGAGGCTATTCTTTTTCCTGGTTTATAAAAATGTTGAAACCAAAATGGTAAGCGGGCGGCTTGTATTCCGCTCAAATCTCCTTCAAAATAGCTTCCCTTGCTATTCAAATGAGTACTTCCTCCAATCATCAATATGCCCGCCTCAAAGACCTCTGGAGGCAAATCATATTTTGAAAGACTGATGATCTGACGCACACTTGTTCGCTGAATTGCTTTAGTCATTTCCTTCGTGACGGGAATATGTTTTGAGGATGCATCTGAGGTGCCGGAACTAAGTGCAAAGTATTTTACCCGGCCCGGCCAACAGATATTTTTTGCTCCTTTCAGGGCCAGTTGCCACCAATCTTTGTAGATTTTATTATAATCATGGATAGGTACGCTCTCCTTATAAGTGGCATAAAAGTCTCTATGTCCTTTTCGGAATCGCCCAAGAATACGGTGAAAATCATAATATTTTCCAAATTCAGTCTGGCTGGCAGTGATCATCAACTCTTTAAGTTCTTTTTTCTGTAGTTCGAATGGTGAAGAATACTCCTGCTCCAGATTTTCACGAAGTTTAATTCCATTTTTGAGCAACGTTCCGAGTATGGCCATAACTTTGAATTAATTTAAAATCTATACTATCATCGAATTTTTCAATAAATGACCATTAAAAGTAATATAAAAGATCTACAGGCGGAATTGCATGGAACAAATGCTAAACTAGTGGCCGTCAGTAAAAATCAGTCCATCGAAAAAATAAAGGAAGCATTTGATGCCGGCCAAAGAATCTTCGGAGAAAACAAAGCGCAGGAGATGATGACTAAGCATCAAGCTCTACCTCAGGAAGTTGAATGGCACATGATCGGACATCTTCAAACCAACAAGGTGAAATACATCGCGCCATTTGTGTCACTAATTCATTCTGTAGATTCAATGAAACTATTAATTGAAATTGACAAACAAGGTAAAAAAGCTAACCGTGTAATTTCATGCTTGTTGCAAGTGTTCGTTGCCCGGGAGGAATCCA
>JAHEMS010000052.1 GCA_024643595.1 Bacteroidota bacterium | reverse complement strand
ATATAAAAACGAGGTATTTCTTCATGTTGACTTTTTCGTGATTCGCTACAACAACAAATTTAGTAAGAAAAGTAGTTCCATACTAAATTAGCAAAAGTCAGGCCGGGTAACCCGATTATGCATTAGCGTGCGGAAACGGATAATGAAATTGTACGGAAATGTACAATGAAAGACCAATTGGTACTAAATACGCCAAAATTTTAAGCTTTTCATCGTTGGCATTTCATTTGGTTATAAATAAGCGTGAAAATGACTGTTTCCAATAGAGACCTAATATTGATCCTTGGCGTTATTGTCGCCATCATCATATCTATTACCACGTGGTTTCATAACTCGCCATCACAAACCTTACAAAGTGCCTCGCCAGATTCGTTAAGAAATAAGACAAACAAGGTTGAAAAAATAGGACAAGTAGCAGCGAAAGTTGGCCTTCCAAAAGACTGGGTACTTAAAACAGGGCAACATCTTACCTTACTTTTTATAAAAGAATTGAAATAGTTGATCGGCTATTTCATTGCTGATTATTTCCAAAAGCGCTCTTCAGAATTTAATCGCGATATGCAAAATAATGAAGCACGACCTCAATAGCCTTATGGATAGCTTCATTGATTGGATAAAAATCTTTTGTTAGCTCAAAATCAATTCCGTGCAATTGCATATAAAATTGATTCATCACCGGCACCGATAGCTCCTGGTCAATTTCCGTATTTGCTATTTCATAAGCCCGGGTCTGTTCTCCCTTAATAATCTGACAGGTTATCAATTCCTTTTTACCATATTTATTAGTCCTGGCAGAATAACCAAATAGCCGGCAGATCAATCCGCGATGTTCATATTCAGAACATAGACCCGCACCAGACTGTGTCGCATTTAAAATATGACAAACTGATGAATCAGAATCCTCCAGTGTTTCCAGCCATGTTTCCGCTTTACCGAGTTGGTGCAGGTGGAATGCAAAGGGAAGAAATTCAAGAATAGTTGCTTCAATATCGGGTTTGAAACAACATTGGCCACAACCCCATTTACAATGCAGGGTTGTTTTCGATTGAAATCCTGCAATTTGCTGATCCAGGTTTTCAAACACTAGTCTTACTGAATTTACCTTTTCTTCCAAACCCATCGCGCTAAAATACAAAATCCCCTTTGCGAAATCTGGCTCTGTCAATTTCGAATTAAAATTATCGATGACGTTGTTTACCTTTATCAACCAGGTGGAATAGGCCTTAACAGGAGGTAACCCAATGGGAGCACATCATTTCTTATATAACCAATAAGCCACCTGTAAAGAAGTTATTTTAATTTGAGCCGCGAAATCGGTATATCACAAAGTAAATGTTGCATGATTCATTCCTTGAAATTCACTAATGGAAAATATCCAGGAAGTCTATAAAAAATTACTTGAACCCTCTGATGATTTAATTTCAGATATAGCCAGGCTGGAAGGCGATATCCTTATTCTTGGTGTAGGTGGAAAAATGGGACCTGCACTGGCAAAGCTGGCCAAAAGGGCCATAGAAAAAGCGGGCTCAATTAAAAAGGTTATTGGTGTATCACGATTCTCAGAATCCGGTTTAAAAGAGGAATTAAATCAAGCAGGAATTGAAACCATTAGCGCGGACCTATTGGACGATGATCAGTTACACTCATTACCCGATTGTAAAAACATACTATACCTGGCTGGCACTAAGTTCGGCACTACCGGAAAAGAAACGTTTACCTGGGCCATGAACAGCTACCTGCCGGGCCGGGTTGCTCAGAAATACAAGAACTCACGTATTGTAGTATTTTCAACCGGCAACGTTTACCCCTTAACTCCGGTATTACAGGGCGGTGCAACAGAAGACCAATTACCCGAACCAGTTGGCGAGTATGCTCAATCCTGTCTCGGGCGCGAACGTTTATTTCAATATTATTCAACCCAGAACAATACACCGGTATTGATCTATCGGTTAAATTACGCAAATGATGTTAGCTACGGGGTATTATTGGATATAGCAAAGTCCGTACACTCCGGCAAACCCATCAACCTAAGCATGGGTAATGTTAATGTCATCTGGCAAGGGGATGCTAATGAAATGGCACTAAGGGCATTGCATCATTGTTCCATCCCAGCAAAACTGTTGAATATTACAGGGCCCGAAACCGCTTCCGTCAGGTGGATCGCCGAAGAATTCGGTAATCTGTTTGATAAAAAGCCACAGTTTGAAAATGAGGAGAACTCAACAGCCCTACTCAGTAATGCCACCGAATCCTTTCGATTATTTGGCTATCCGAAAGTAACCCTTAAAAATATGATGGAGCTGCTGGCCGCATGGATTGCAAATGGTGGCAAGACCATCGATAAACCTACCCATTTCCAGGAAAGAGAAGGTAAGTTTTAATAGCAGTAGAATGAAACGATTAGCTAGTGAGATAAATAATTTACTTCAAATAGGCACCGTAATCCCTGCGCATCCCCTGGCGTTGAGCAAGCAATTAGAGTTAGATGAAGCTCGGCAGCGCAGACTTACGCGGTACTACCTGGCAAGCGGTGCCGGAGGTGTTGCTGTTGGGGTTCATACCACACAATTTGAAATTAGAAAACCTGAAATAAATCTTCTGGAATCCGTCCTCCAACTTGCCGCGGAGGAAGTTGAAAAAGCAAAATTAGCAAAGCCATTTATAAAAGTTGCTGGAATTGTGGGGGCTGAAGAACAAGCGGTCAAAGAAGCAGAACTGGCCGTGAAGTATGGTTATCATCTTGGTTTATTAAGCATGGGTGGACTCACTTCACATTCTGAAGAAGAACTTATTCAACGGGCAGAAGTAATTGCAAACATCATTCCCGTATTCGGGTTTTACCTGCAGCCCGCTGTAGGCGGACGAATATTAAGCTATTCTTTCTGGGAAAAGTTCGCATCAATCCCTAATGTTTACGCCATAAAAGTAGCTGCTTTCAATCGCTACCAAAGCCTGGACGTGGTGAGGGCTGTATGCCAATCTTCACGAAGAGATGAAATTGCTTTATATACGGGCAATGATGATAATATTGTCGCTGATTTATTAACCCCGTACCGTTTTACGATCAATGGTGAAACGGTTGAAAAAAGATTTGTGGGGGGGTTGCTTGGTCATTGGGCGGTCTGGACAAGAAAGTCGGTTGAACTGTTCAATGAAATCAAACGATGCCTCGCGGATAAATCCAGTATCGAGCATTTACTCGCCAAGGGAATTTCGGTCACGGATATGAATGCCGCCTTATTTGATGCCGCTAATGCTTTTAAAGGATGCATCGCAGGCATACATGAAGTTCTGAGGAGGCAAGGATTGATGGAAGGAACATGGTGTCTTAGTCCAGGAGAAATACTTTCGTCTGGACAGATTGAAGAAATAGACCGCATTTATAAAATGTATCCCTACCTTACTGATGACGACTTTGTTAAACAATTTCTTTCTGATGATAGCAAACTGTAATCAGATATCTTTTTTCTTAATAAATGAAAAATAGTTCATGATTACAGAGATCAAGCAACTGGCTCAGGAACTGCAAGAAACCCTTATTGCAAACCGAAGGCACTTACATGCTAATCCCGAATTATCATTTCAGGAATTTAATACATCGGCTTTTGTTAAAACCAAGCTGGATGAAATGGAAATCCCGTGGAAGGCGATAGCGAATACAGGTGTTGTTGGGATCATAAGAGGTGAAAAAGAATCCGATCGGGTTACCGCGCTACGTGCCGACATGGACGCGCTGCCAATTGTTGAATCCAATACGGATAGTTATGCATCACGCAACCCCGGTGTTATGCACGCCTGCGGTCATGATGCCCACACCTCCTCATTGCTTGGCACAGCGAAGATTTTGCAAAGTATTAAAAGTAAATTTGGTGGAACCATCAAGCTGATCTTTCAACCCGGTGAAGAGAAACTTCCTGGTGGCGCCAGTCTGCTCATCAAAGAGGGTGTTTTGCATAATCCCAGTCCTCAATATGTCATTGGTCAACATGTCTCCCCGCTGGTTTCATCAGGAAAAGTAGCCATCAGAAAAGGTAAATTTATGGCATCGATGGATGAGATTTCATTAAGGGTTATAGGTAAAGGTGGTCATGGAGCGCAACCTCATTTGAATATTGATCCAGTGATGATAACAGCACAACTCCTGGTGGCATTTCAGCAAATAGTAAGTCGCAAGGCCAATCCTTCACTCCCATCCGTATTATCATTTGGAAAAATCATCGCGAATGGCGCCTTCAATGTAATTCCTGATGAAGTTTACCTGGAAGGAACTTTCCGAACAATGGATGAAAACTGGAGAACGGAAGCTCACGCCCAAATGATAAAAATGGCAACTGCCATTGCTGAGGGAATGGGCGGGTGTTGCGAATTCAACATCGTGCGCGGTTATCCATTTCTTATCAACGAAGAAAAGTTGACAGGTCAAATCCAAAGTGCCGCAGAAGAATACCTGGGAAAAGAAAATGTAATAGAAACGGATATTTGGATGGCAGCCGAAGACTTTGCCTACTATTCACATCAGGCAGATTCTTGTTTTTACTTGTTAGGAATCGCTAATGAAAAAAAGGGAATTACATCATCGTTACATACACCCACTTTTAATATTGATGAAAATGCGCTTGCCATAGGGTCAGGGTTAATGGCTTATTTAGCCGTCAAACAGTTAGGAAATGTATAGTCCGTGTTGTAACCATGAAATTTATTAACCATAAGGAACATAATGGAAGAAAAAATTAACAAAGGTCAATTTCACATTGCAGCTACTGCCTTTCTAAGTCTGTTCTCGCTGGTCGGTATTATGTTTTATGGGTTACCTTTTTTCTATGATTTCTGGATAGAGGAATTTGAATGGACACGCGCCACGGTTACTTCCGGAAGCGCATTAGGCAAAGTACTTATCGGACCCATATTTGGCTTTATTGCGGGCTGGTTTATCGACAAGTATGGCCCGCGCCAATTAATGCTGGCAGGTATTATTATGGGAGGTATCGCATTGATCGGATTGAGCATGATGACTTCATTATGGCATTTCTACCTTTTCTATTTGTTTAATGCCCTGGGATATTTGTTTGGAGGACCACTACCCAACCAGGTATTAATCTCAAGGTGGTTTGATAAATCACGGGGCAAAATAATGGGAATTGCTTACCTGGGCATTGGCGTTGGTGGTATGCTTGTTCCTCAAATTGCGAAAGCACTTAATCTGGAATTTGGATGGCGAGGTGGATTATTATGTTTAGGGATTCTTATGATTGTTATCGCACTTCCCATGGTCTGGTTTGTGAAGGAGAATCCAGAAGGCGCGTCAGAGCAAGCTAAACAGGAACCCACTAAAGTTCCTTTCAAGGATATTCTTAAACGTAGTTCATTTTACCTGTTGCTGATTGGCAGCATGTGCTCCATCGGTGCGGTGGCAGGTACCAGTCAGAACTTAAAATTGTTTTTAAGTATCGATTTAAAATATTCACAGCAGGAAGCGGCAAACGTTTTATCCATCGTTCTTGGTGCCAGCATAATCGGACGCCTTCTTATGGGTTGGCTTGCCGACAAAATTCAAAAGAAGTATGTGATGATATTGATCTATGCGTTGGTGGCCTTATCAATTCCCTTATTGTTTGCTGCCAATACCGGGAATGTGATCTATCTCTTTGCATTCCTTTTCGGGATGGCCCTGGGTGGTGATTACATGATTATTCCATTGATGGCAGCTGAACTGTTCGGGGTAAAAGTAATGGGCAGAGTCATGGGAATTATCATTGCAGCCGATGGATTGGGCGAGGCCTTCGCACCGATGCTTGCCGCATGGTTTCGCGATATTTACGGAAGCTACGCGAATGGATTCTCCGCCCTGATTATCCTCGCAGTGATTGGAACCATAGCGGTGACCATGTTGCCTTCAAAAAAGGCAGATTCATACTGATCAGCAATGCGGTTGTCCGATGTGATCATCCGACCTATTACGATGAGCGACCTTAGCGGTGCACTAAGGTTATCCAGTGAACAAAATTGGAATCAAACTGAAAAGGAATGGTCTTTTATGATCCAAAATCCACTGAATACTTGCCTTCTCGCTGATTACCACGGAAAAATAATTGGCACCACCGTAGCCATTAATTATTCAAACGATATGGCCTGGATCAGTATGGTACTCGTTGATAAGGTATACCGTGGACAGGGTATTAGTAAATTACTACTTAAGCAGGTTCTTGAAAGCACCCACTCATGGAAATCAGTTAAACTGGATGCTACCGCTGAGGGGCAAAATGTGTATAAGCAATTTAACTTCATTGATGAATTATCAATTACACGCTTGACCCGAGAGCCCATGATCTACACTGATGTTGGTGATGACCATTTGATGACACCTGTACGAACGGAGGATCTTGCTGAAATCATTGGCTATGACCAACTTGTTTTTGGAGTGAATAGATCGCGACTAATCACATGGCTACATCAAGAATTTTCAAAAAATGCCTGGGTGCTAAAACGAAATGATGGGATAGCAGGAATCGTCATGGGCAGAGAAGGAAGAAATTACAATCATATTGGACCAGTGATGGCATCCGGCTTTAACGATGCTGCGATGCTGATCAAGAAGCTAATCAATCAATTTAACCATAAGCCAATCGTTGCCGATGTTCTCAATGATAAAGAAGAAGTTATTAAGTGGCTGAACGATATTGGATTTAGTAAGCAACGCACTTTCGTAAGGATGCATCAAAATGACAACCCATGGCCAGGTAATCCCAAGCAACAGTATCTGATTTGTGGGCCAGAATTCGGATAATCTAAAATCAAATAAGCCCTGACGTATCAGGCCTTATTGTAAGTTGATTCAGATTTACTCATTATGAAGATGACCACTAATAAGGCAGACTACCAGAAGATAGCGTACAAAAAGACACAAATAATCAAGATCACAATGGCACCAATATTAAAGGAGGGTTCGGTTTTAAAATAACCCGATGATATAATTATTCCTTTTGGGTTTGTTTGACCCTTTCCTTCAAGGTGGCTAATGATTAAAATTATCGCCATAGATGCCAAGGCAGTGATCATCATCTGATGCATGAATGGTAAATTCACAAAAAATATCGCATCAGACCATCCATTTGGAGCAACTTTAAAATACATAGCAATCGGAATGGACATGATTACTCCCCAGATAGCCGCGTTGTTGGTGGCACGCTTCCAAAACAATCCCATGAGGAATACCGCAAGAATTCCAGGGCTCACCACCCCGGTATATTCCTGAATAAATTGAAAAGCCTGTCCCAGGTTTCCAAGCATGGGTGCGATGATCATGGCTATTACCAAAGCAACTGCACCGCTGATTCGCCCAACATTAACCGTTAGTTTATCCGATGCATTTTTATTGATGTATGGCCGGAATATGTCCATGGTGAATATTGTTGATGTTGAATTGAGCATCGATGCCAAAGAAGAAACGATGGCTGCTGCCAATGCTGCCAACACTAATCCTTTTAATCCTACCGGAATGAAACTCCGCACCAACCAAGGAAAAGCATTATCATTAATGACGCCTCCTGTTTCATTCAAAAAACTTGGATCTATTGTTTCGGAGGTCAGTTGACCAGAAGCATCTGAATTCATTACATAAGCGATAATGCCTGGAACAACGACTATAATTGGAATAATCATTTTCAACGCAGCCGCAAACACGATACCTTTTTGAGATTCCTGCAAACTTTTTGCAGCCAATGTCCTTTGGATAATATATTGATTGAAACCCCAATAGTAAATATTCGCTACCCACATGCCTCCCACTAAAACAGCCAGGCCAGGCAGATCCCACCAGGCATCCCTTCCATCCGGTGTGATTATCTCCCCTTTTGATAAGATCATCGAGAACTTACCGGGAACGGTATTTAATACATGAACAAATCCATCAATAATGCCACCAGTAGGCGAAACCTTTTCGAGGGTAATGTAAGTGGTAACCAATCCACCAAATACCAGTAGGACTACTTGAACTACATCCGTCCAGGCCACCGCGGAGAGGCCACCCCATAAGGAGTAAGCTGCTGCAAATAATCCCAGCGCCAGTATGCTATAGATCATTAAACTGCCATCACCTGTTCCAATAACGGTGTCCATGGCACGGGCACCAAGGTAGAGTACAGTAGTTAGGTTGACAAACACAAAGAGTGCAATCCAGAATACCGCGAGAATCGTCTTAAGATTGGTACTGAATCGCTTCTCCACAAACTCAGGAATGGTATATATTTCCTTATTTATGAAAATGGGGAGGAAGTATTTTCCCACGACAAGTAATGTAATGGCGGCCATCCATTCGTAGCTGGCAATGGCAAGACCAATCGCGAAACCAGAACCTGACATGCCAATGAATTGCTCGGCCGAAATATTAGCCGCAATCAATGAAGCGCCAATCGCCCACCAGGGCAACGATTTGCTGGCGAGAAAATAATCTTCTGCGTTCTTTTGGACTCCTTCTTTGTCTCTTGAAACCCATAGGCCGATGCCGAGTATCAATGCGCAATATGCCGTGAAAACAATAATGTCAATGGTAGATAAACTCATAGTTGTTTTAGGTAAATGGGTTCGCTGATTACGATGCCTACTTTTGTTACTTAGGAATGTAGGTGAACACCTTGCATCAGCTTAGTCGAATAAAAATCAGGTTCTTTTTTGAAAGTAGCAACATATTTCTCCTTCACTTTTTGAGAATATTTTTCAAGGGCTTCCTTTCTTACCAGGTTAATGGTGCATCCACCAAAGCCACCGCCCATCATCCTTGCGCCGAGTACCTCTCCAGGAAACTGCAACGCTATATCCACCAGCAAATCCGATTCAATGCAGCTTACTTCATATTCTTTGCTCAACCCCCAATGAGTTTCATACATCAATTTTCCAAAACTACTTAGGTCGCCAACCCTTAGCAATGCGGCTCCATGCTGAGTACGATGAATTTCCTGCAATACAAAACGACACTTAATAAATACATCTTCGGAAATAAATGGCCGTATTAATTCTAGTTCCTGAAGGCTGGCGTCTCGCAATGCATGTATCGCTGGTCTTGATTTTCGCAGTACAGAGACACCTTCTTCACAGGCAGCTCGCCTGTCATTATAGGCTGTTGAAGCCAATGCATGTTTAACTTTAGTATCAATTAATACTACTTCAATTTCAGGAAAATGAAAAGGAAGGTATTCATGTTCAAGACTTCTGCAATCCAACAGAAATGCAGCATCCTTTTTTCCAAACAGGCTGGCATACTGATCCATTATACCACACTTCACTCCTGCAAAATGATGTTCTGCATGCTGACCTATCCGAGCCAGTTCAAGGCGTGTCAGATTGAATTCAAAAATATGATTTAATGCAAAGCCAAATCCACTGCACAAGGCTGCGCTGGATGACATGCCTGCGCCGCCCGGAATATCACCACTAAAAACACAATCCACACCCTTCAACGCGTGACCTCGTTGTTGTATACCATCAATGACTCCCATTAAGTAATGTTGCCATTCACCGCCTGCCTTAAGCGCTGAGGTGTTGAATGAAATCAGGGTATTATAGTCTTTAGAGAAAATATTGAATTGATGAGAATCATTAGGGGCTACTGCAAATACAAAATGTTTATCCACAGCAGCAGGCATCACAAATCCTTCATTGTAGTCAGTATGTTCGCCAATCAGGTTGATTCGACCCGGAGCGATTACCAGTATTGGCTCTTTTTCAAATTTACTTTTGAAAATGGAAGAGACGGATTGAACAAGAGTCATTTCAAAATATAAAACGCTAAAAATAGAGGATTGAATCATTACAATGAAAAGTCAAGGTAAAATCATTGCCCGTATTCGGGCATAACTATTCGGCATTGAACAGCTCAATGATGAGATACTTCAAAATAAGATCTGAATAAATGTAGATGTTTTAAAGATGAATAATTAGTATTCCTTCTTAAGGCTCGCGACTAAACTACCCAGCACCACGACCAATAAAATCCATCCGGACGCCATGGTGATATTATTTCCTACGATGTATGGCTTTGGTACGAACTTGAACTCAATCGTATGTTTGCCTGAAGGTATCTCCAGTGCTCTTAATATATAATTCGCTCGTAAGATCGATACCTCATTTCCGTCGACGAAGGCATGCCATCCTTTCGGATAGAAAACTTCCGAGAAAACCGCAATTCCTTTAACTGAAGAAGTTGATTCATACTTGAGGTATGGTGGCTTGTGTTCCAATAAGGTAATGGTGGCCAAACTATCAGCAGCAAATGATCCAATGTCCAATGTCCATGATTGATTACCGGCAATTGCCTGTGGACTTTTCATGACCGCTATTTCCCTTGTATCTACCTGAATAGTTTGGTGGAGTTCATCATTGGTGGAGTTCACTGCAATCACATTTTTAGCAAACCAGGCTGGGCCGTTGGCCTGCGGATTGGCGATTATATTGTCCTTATCCGTGCCATAAACAATGTACTTCGTATTGAGCATATTCAGGATTCCATACTTATTAAACTGAGGGAAACCCTGTTGTACATCCTGAATGAGCGCCTGTGTGTTTTTTATAATACCTGAATCATACAACTCCTGGTAACGTCGCAGTTTAGCTCCATGGTATCCTCCAATGGAATGATGAAAATATGAAGTACGGGCATCTGTAAAAGCTCCCTGAAGATCATAAACACGATAAAAACTCTTATCCTTTATAATTTCTTCATCAGCAGCAGTGGGTGCAAATGAAATATTATCGCGCTTACGCACATACTTTTCTTTAGGAAAATACCGGCTGTCAACAAAACCAAGGTCGATTACGATCAACAAAACAATGGCGGGATAAATAATGGCTTTGCTGATGAAATTTTTCATCAATGCAAAAAGGGCAGCCGACAAAATAAGAATAAACCAAATGGCCCGCCATGCATCTGCTCGCAGTAAAGAAACCCTGTCTTTCTGCAAAGCTAATTTAAACCAAGCCGGTAACTGGGCCTCTTCGGGTTTAAGAAACGAACCCATTCCTCCGGTCATAATCAGAACGAGGCTCACTCCCACGGTAAGAGCAAAAGGCCATATCAATTTTTTTTGCGTGGCTTTACTCCATCCCTCTTTTAGTAAATTCTCCAACCCCATCATTCCCAACAAAGGCATCGAAAAAAGTATAATCACGAGTGCAAAATTGAATGACCTGAATTTATTATACCCCGGAAAGTAATCGAACATGAAGTAATTGAATGAGGAGAAACTGTCACCCCAACTGAGCATGATGCTCAGTACACTCAAGGGGACCAACCACCAAACATATTTCTTTTCCCCAAACGCAATACCCAGTATAAATAGAAAACAAATAATGGCACCTGCATAGTAAGATCCCGCCGTAAAACCCTGCGGCCCCCAATACGCAGACGTATAATTGGCTAATTGATTGGCTGCTTCATTATCGTTAGCCCGTGATAGCACTTTATATGATTCGCTTTCCGGATTCTGAACAAAATAATTCATGCTGGTGCCACCATAAAAATTAGGGATGAACAATGCCATGGGCTCCCAGATCCCATACTTATATTGAAATGCATACTCCTTTGACAAACCGTTATCATCATTCGAAGCATTTTGTTTTGTCAACTCCGATGGCCCCCGAATGGAATAGGTAGTATATTCTGAAATCGCCCAAAGTTGTCCAAAGAAAGTACCTACAGCAATCAGCAATGCGGGTATTAGTGCAATTACGCTTTTAAAAAAACCAGCAACCTGATTGGCGCGAATCGAATAAATCAGTTGGATGAGTCCATAGACTAACACAATAAGCAAAGTATAGTAGGTAATCTGTAGGTGATTTTCACGGAGGTGAAGCGCCAGTGCAAGCGTTGTAACGCCCATGCCCAGGATTCTTTTCCCGTCAAAAGTGAGATGAATGCCAGCAATTATCAATGGCATAAAGGCGATCGCTCCTATGCGGGCATTATGACCGGCCCCAAGGCCGATAATCATGTAGGAAGAAAGTCCGAATGCCAATGCTCCGGCAATGGCAAACCATGACCTTACCCGAAATGTCAACAGTAAAATGTAGTAGCACAAAAAAGCAAGAAAGACAATATTGACCGGGTGAGGCAGGAAAACTGAAAGGCACTTTTTAAAACCTAACACTACACCGTCACTCCATTGAATATTAACAAGATAGGCTGGCATTCCTGAAAACATGGCATCTGCCCAAAGACCTTCTTCACCAGTAGCATCGCGATAATCGCGCAAGGCTTTAGAAGACCCGCTCCATTGCTGGATGTCGCTTTGGGCGATTGACTTATTGTTAAAAAAAACAGGATTAAAGAAGAGTACCGTGACTACAAGAAACACAATCACTGCAACAAGGTGAGGCAACACATGCTCTGAAAACCGTATTTGTTTCATTTGTTAAATTCTTAGAGCCGCAAAATAGGAAGGATTGCCCAATTTAAACCTAAAGAGATTTCAGTTTTATCAATTTCAACTCAATGGATGAAATGATCAACCTTTTCTTTGATTTAAAAAATAATCATGCAGGTTAAAATTTCAAGCCTGAATATCCTTTACTTTGATAGGTCGTCATAACCGTTAGCATGGAGG
>JAHEMS010000454.1 GCA_024643595.1 Bacteroidota bacterium | reverse complement strand
TATTTCTTTCTTAACTCAGCCGCTTCTTTTTTATTCTTTGAATATTGAATATGCTTAGGAACTTCTTTCAAATCCCAGATCAACCCCACTGCTGCCAATCCACGAAGTAGGTAATAGGTGATATCAATTTCCCACCAGAAAAATCCCTGGCGTGATGCCACTTCATAATAATGATGATTGTTGTGCCAACCTTCACCTAATGTTACCAAGGCAAGCCAAATACTATTGCGTGATTCATCACCAGAATCATATCGTTGCGTTCCCACCTTATGCATAATCGAGTTAATCGAAAATGTTGCATGATATAGAATTACGGTACTCAAAAAGAATCCGATAAATAATGTCGATAGCCCAAAGTGAGTAAACATAAGCAGAACACTTCCGCCATTTACCCATGCGCCCAAAGCGGTAACAGCAACGGCAAGAATAGTTGGTGGTACCAAATAATGTTTGTTCAACCAAACCAACTCCGGATACTTTGCATAGTCGCCAATTACTTTGTAGTCGGTTTCCTTAAAATCCGGACCCACAATCCATCCTACATGAGAATACCAGAAACCATAAATTTTCATGGAATGAGGATCAGCCGGAGTATCACTATTACGATGATGATGACGGTGATGGGCGGCCCACCACAGGGCCCCCTTCTGCGCGGTGGTCTGCGCCATAAAAGCAATTACAAACTGAAACCAGCGTGATGTTTTATAGGATTTATGGGCGAAATACCGATGATAGCCGCCAGTTACCCAAAACATTCTGAAAACATATAAAAAGATGCAGACCATCCAATCGAAGAAAGTTGCGCCCGTCCAAATAGCTCCCAACGGAAGCAAATGAATAAGGGCAAATGCGATCTCTTGTTTAATTAGAGGTTTTCTACGCACCTCCGGAGTCATTGTAACTGTACTCATATGGCTTATGAACAACGTTAATTGGCCGTAAAGTTCGCAGGTAAATCTGACATCTCAGCAATGGATGCTTTGAAATCTTGTAATACACCATTTCTAATTAGAAAAAGGCATTATGAACAATCGTTAGCGATCAAAAATATATCTGCTCTTAGTTTTGATTCAATTTCATTTTCATTGATTTGTATTTCAATTACTTCCTAATTTTATAAATGGCTCTTTCAAAAGAAATATTTACACCCAATGAATTACATCGTTATAGCCGGCAAATCCTGTTACCCGGTTTTGGAAGTGAGGGGCAGGAAAAATTAAAAAAAGCGAAAGCACTCGTGATCGGCGCAGGTGGATTAGGATCACCGATATTGCTCTATCTTGCGGCAGCGGGAGTTGGCGAAATTGGAATTCTCGACTTTGATGTGGTTGACGTCAGTAATCTTCAGCGTCAGGTTTTGTTCACTACTGACGATGTTGGTAAATTAAAATCTGAACTGGCCGCTGAAAAAATAAAGGCACTCAATCCAACGATTCAAACACACGTCTATAATGTGTATCTCTCTTCCGCAAACGCAATTGAAATTTTCTCAAATTTCGATCTTATCGTAGATGGATCAGATAACTTGCCAACTCGTTACCTGGTGAACGATACTTGTGTCATTCTTCAGAAGCCATTGATTTATGGGGCTATTTTTCAATTTGAAGGTCAGGTCAGTGTGTTTAATGAATTACTGAAAACCGGATCAAGAGGACCTAACTATCGCGATCTGTTCCCTCACCCTCCTCCACCGGAAATGGTTCCTTCCTGCAGTGAAGGTGGTGTGATTGGCGTTTTGCCTGGCATTATCGGTGCGATGATGGCCAATGAAGCCATTAAAATTATTACTGGTATTGGCGATTCTCTTTGCGGAAGACTTTTGCTGTTCGATGCGCTGGACTTTACAACACGCTTCTTGAAAATTTCCGTCAACCCTAATAAAGACGAAGTAAAAGAGCTCATTGATTACGAAGCATTCTGTAGCCCAATGCATGAGAAGAGTGTTCAGGAAATTGAACCCGATGAAGTTAAATCTCTGATCGCCCAAGATCAAGTTCATTTGATCGATGTGCGTGAACCGTTTGAGTTCGATGCGTCAAATATTGGTGGTGTTAACATTCCTTTGAAATCCATTGAGGACCATCTCGTTCTTATTTCAAACTCGAAGTCCACCATTGTGCTCTGTAGAAGTGGTGGGAGAAGCAGACAGGCGATAATAAAACTACAATCGCTTGGTTATACTAATATGATTAATTTAAAAGGTGGATTATTAAAGTGGAGATCAGAAATCGATCCTGACTTAAATGTTATCTAAACAGGAATCACATTGTTCAATTCGTATTTTTCTGGATCATTTTCGAAGCTCACTTTACAGCCATCGCAAAAAATAAGTATCAATTCCCTTACGATTAATGAAATGCACCGCTGTGCTCTTCTCCAAAGGATTGCTACATACCGGGTTAATGAAATATTCGTCAAAATTCAGTTTTGATACCACATTTATATGTTAGGCGATTACTTGTTATCACTGGAATAACTACACTGAAAGGGCTAGCGAATTCACAGGAGCTAAATTTTGAGAGAGTGTTGTCCAGGAGTTGCCATCGTTTACAGAAGTGTAGAGATTACCATTGGTGGTGCCAAACGCAAGAATATTTTCATGCCTGATAAATCCATGACGAAGAACAAGATCAAATGCATTTTCTAATGGAAGTCCATCTGAAAAAGAGGACCAGTTTTTACCACCATTAGTTGTTTTACAAACCTCAAGTTTTAAATCCAGCGGAATTCTAAATTCATCGCTTTCAGCTGGAATGACCCAGGCAATTTCAGGATTAGCATAGTCAATAGCTAATGCAAAACCGTAAGAGGGCCATCCATTTGCCCCGCTAACATTCTCCCAATGTTGAGCCCCATCGATGGTACGGAAAATGCCGCAATGATTTTGCTGCCATAGTATATCAGGATGATTTAGACATTGCAACATCTGGTGCGGATCATGACCTATTTCAGGAGCAGCTTTGGGAAGATAAGAAGCAATCAGTCCATTATTTTTGGGCAACCAGTTTTTACCTCCATCGATGGTTTGAAATACACCGGCACAACTAACACCAACAAAAACATGATCGCTGTTTCTTGGATCAACGAGAATCGAATGAATGAAGGGGAAATCTTTTCCAGTACCAAACCATTGGTTATCATCTTGTCTGCTAGGCTCATTCCAAAGGCCTTCATTGAGATGAAAAGTTTTTCCATTATCTTCTGAATAAAATAATCCACCTGGCTCGGTGCCAAGCCATAAGCAATTTGGTCTATCCATTCCTGCATGTTGCATCTTCCAAAGTTTCTTAAGCGTTGCGGCTTTGCCAGGTCTATAGTCATAGCCAATAAACGAAGGAGCAGAAGCTATCTGCCAGGTAT
>JAHEMS010000051.1 GCA_024643595.1 Bacteroidota bacterium | reverse complement strand
ACAGGAAGCTATACTAATGCGTTGTGTCAAGAGAAATGCATCAACAGAATTCGGCATCAACTATCATTATGATAAAATAAAAAGCTACCAGGATTATTCTCACGCGGTACCTGTTATTGAAAATTATTCTCAAATCTACGCCTACATTGAAACCATGCTGACCGGCAAATCAGATGTTCTTTTTGCCGGCAAGCCACTCTTCTTTGAAACTACATCAGGCTCCTCTTCCGCTTCCAAGTTGATCCCATACAACCAGCAGATGAAGAAGGAACTCAAGGCAGCAGTGGCAGTCTGGATGTTGAATCTGTTTCAGATGGACCCAGGCATATTTTCAGGTAAAACATATTGGTCCCTTTCCCCTGCCTTGAAGGAGAAATCTGCTACTGAATCCGGGATACGCATAGGCACTGATGATGACTCTGAATATTTTGATCCGATCAGCTCATTCTTGCTGAAACAGGTACTGGCGATTCCGCCACAACTCAAGAATATAATAGAGCCAAATGCTTTTTACGTTAAGACCTGGCAACACTTATTGCACTGTGCCGACCTAAGTTTTGTATCCGTATGGAGTCCACAGTTTTTAATTCGTTTAGTGGATTTTTTGAAGCAAAATGTAGAAGAAATATGCAAGGGCACCAGCCTTCCCCTATCCAGGGTTGACGCCATCAGAGGAGCCATTGCCGACAATACCTTAACCCTGGAGATGATCTTTCCAAATTTGAGAATGGTCAGCTGCTGGACGAGTGGACAATCTGCCATTTGGATGAACGATCTTATAAAACTAGCAGGAAATATTCCCGTTCAGGGCAAGGGCTTGCTGGCAACAGAAGGTGTTGTGACCATTCCGGTTGGCATGGATAAACACGCGCTTTCCTACACGTCTCATTTCTATGAATTCAGGGAAATGTCAGGAAAAATCTTTACGGCCAGTCAATTAGAAATTGGTGAAACCTATGAAGCCATCATGACCACAGGAGCTGGTCTATATCGATATAATACCCATGACCTGGTTACCTGTACCGGATATATGGATAGTGTTCCCTGCCTGACATTTCGTGGTCGTTCAGGGAATGTATCAGACATGGTAGGAGAAAAATTGTCTGAGAATATGCTGGTGGAAATTGTAGTTAAAGCACGCGCACACTTTTCAGGGTTGGAAGCCCTTTATTTGTTTCCAATAAAGAGTGATCATTCAGCTGGTTATAAGGTTATTCTGGAAGGAAAATCGGAGATAGATGGAGCGGCCATTTGCCAATTCATGGAAGAGCAACTGATGCATAATCCATATTATAATCAGGGACTTAAGTCAGGTCAATTAAAAGGATTAATTT
This sequence comes from Bacteroidota bacterium, assembly GCA_024643595.1. Classification (GTDB taxonomy): domain Bacteria; phylum Bacteroidota; class Bacteroidia; order Cytophagales; family Cyclobacteriaceae; genus ELB16-189. The sequence continues at coordinate 11,313 of JAHEMS010000051.1, read as the reverse complement.
ATGACATCGTTGAAATTGGCTTTACGAGAAAATTAACCCAATACTATCAGTCAGTCAAAGGCATCAAGGACGGTGACCTTAAATTACCACTTCTATACCCGATTGGGTTTTTGGACAACCTCCTGGAGTCTAGCGGTACATGACATCGATTGTAAAATATCGCCCGGAATTTGAGGACGGCATCAAAGCACTTTGCCGCATCCCGGTGTCAGGCAATATTTCGCTCGCACTTGAACGGGAACCCAGTTATTTACCAGGGGCCTACGTGCAATGCGAATTGCCTGAAATTTATGTGGCCTACGATGCATCCACCGGGGCCATTTGGGCAGTAATGAATATTGGCATACGTAGGCTCTGGTTGGATGGAAAAATTGTTAACGTTCGGTATTTGTCAGACCTTAGAATACATCCTGAAAAGCAGCAAGGCACAATATTTTATTTACTCATAAAGCACTTCAGGGCCACATCGGCTATGGATGAACTGCCTGCCCAAACCGTTGTATTTGCTGACAACCGTAAGATGATCGCACTCATAGAGAAACGATCCCATGAAAAGCGCTCTGCACCACTTCCCTATTATCATTTTATGGGACGATTGGTAACACTGATGCTCGATTTCAAACAAAGACCCGTTCAGGAAGGCAGACTGAAAATAAGGAGGGCTATGATATCAGATAAAGAAGTGATGCAGTCATTTTTTGATACGGAGAGTTCAAAAATTAATTACCATCCATATTACAGGTTCAGCGCACTTTCAGAACCTTATTATGCAGGGCAAAATATGGAGGATTATTTTCTCGCTTTTGATGGAAATTTGTTGGTCGGGATTTGTGGAACCTGGGACCTTACAGAAATCAAACAGACCCGCATCACGGGATACAGCCTTGGCTATCAATTATTAAAACCGGTTCACAACCTTATGGCTTCACTCCTGGGATGGCAAAAGCTACCAGCAGCCGGCGCGATGATTCGATATATTAATTTGCATTGTGTGCTTACGGCTGGGCGCAATCCCGATATTCTGCGGGAACTTTTCTCAGTCATTCGCGATGACTTTAAGAATAAAGGATATGACTACATCCTATGCAGTTTGTGTGATATGGATCCTTTGATGGCTGCCTTTAAGTCCAACGATATTGCAAGAAAACTTTCTGGCAATTACTATTGCGTGAATGACGGAAGTTCGTTGCCAGAAAATCTGAAAGAAGAATTTTTCTACCTGGAGGCTGCAAGGATCTGATTCCAGATGTGTACGTTAAGCTTTCTTCTTTCTAAAGAACCGGAAAACAAAGAATCCAATGACAAAGCCAACGATGAGTCCACCGATGCCGAAGTACTTGGATGATGCGGAGGCTTTTGTCAGTAGCGGATTATCAAACAGGTTTCCGGTGAACTGCAAGGAAACGACTTTCCACAAACCGTCAATCTTCACCAGCGTAATGGTCCATTTGGCAGGTAACTCAAGTTCCATCCCACCAGTAAACGAATATTTAGTCAGCAACGAGCCATACGCCACCGCGGTATTGCCATAAATTTCTGATGTTACATCTACCGTCGCCTTGGTGGAAATGTCCTGCAGTACCGGGTTATTCTTGTCAAACATTCTGGTGTAATAGTCACGAATCTTGTCAGAACCATCGGCTACTTGCATGTTTGGAAAAATTACATTCGCGTCAGGGTGAAAAAATTTGAGAAGGGCATCGATATTACCATCATTGATTGCCTTTTCCCCTTCTTTCAACATGGCACGCAGCTCATCGTGGTCTGCTTTGTTTTCCGCTGTTTCCTGGGCGACTGTGTTTATGCAGATTGAAGATACCATAAGAAATATGAGGACGAAGCAATAATTTTTCATAGTAGCTTGGATTAGTATTGGTGGAAAACAAAATTCTGATTAATGAAAGATAATGATATTATTTGTGCATATGTAAAAAAAAATCAAGGAATCCGTATTGACATCACACCTTGGAATTGACCACACTAAAAGTTGACCGACGTTATGCCGGGAAGTAATCACAGTTTTTTTTATCGGCCCCGATTACATGACCTGATTGCCATGCTCGGTCTAAGTCTCATCTTTATGGTTGTATTTTTTGTAGTGTTTTCCGGTGCAGATTTTCTTACTGCGCAGCGTAGCCATAAGATAGCCGGTGGATTTGGTTTTGAACGCAACATTCCATTTCTACCTAATTTTATCATTGTTTACTGCTCTGGTTCAGTCATGCTTTTTCTCTCCCCATGGATGTTGCAAAAGAACACCCAGTTCGTCCCGTTCTTTAAGGTAATGTTGTTGGAGTTGTTTATTGCAGCAGCCTTCTTTCTATCCATTCCATTTAAATTATTACAGCCTCCAGTGGTCACCGATACCGGGCTTATCGGTGACATCTTCTATTGGTGTGATTTGGCAAATCTGGACTATAACTATTTCCCGTCATTGCATGTCGCATTCGCCTTTACGATGGCGTTTTTTGTGGCTGAAGAAAAAAAATCATGGCAACAAATAATTTGCCTGGTGTGGGCCAGTGCAGTGGCACTTTCAACATTGCTAACCAAGCAGCATTACCTCCTCGACGTGGCGGGAGGTTTGATACTTTCCATTATATGCTATAGATTGAGAAAAAAGTATGCCACTGAACCTCTCTAAAAATCGGACATACCTCAATGGAACTATCCAAATTTGCGCGTCAGCATGCGTGCTGTATGGCTTGTGGCTTACCTCGCATGGAAGCCATTGGTGGATAAAGGTTATTGGTGTTTTGCTGTTTGCTCTTGCCAATAATACATTATTTTCATTATTGCATGAGGCAGTCCACAAGATTTACAGCAAGAACGAGCGTGTCAATGATGCCATGGGGGTTCTGGCATCTGTTTTCTTCCCCACGGGTTTTACCTTTCAGCGTTTATGTCACTTGAGTCATCATTGCAACAACCGCAGTGACCATGAGATGTTCGATCTTTATTATCCGCATGATAATTTGCTATTAAAGAGGATTCAATTTTTTGGAATTTTTACCGGCCTCTATTGGATTATTCTTGTGATGGGCTGGATGATTTACCTGGTCTATCCCGGTTTCTTTGATGTGTTGATCAACCTGGGTAAAAAATCAAATTTGTTTAAGCATGCCGATGTGGCCATTCTCCTGCCATTTGGCAAAACCGAAAAGGAAGCCCGCATTCGACTCGAGCTGGCCTTTAGCCTGGCATGTCAGATAATGATATTTTACACGCTCAATCTCACGTTTGTGTGGTGGCTTCTGGCGTATTGGGTTTTTTCCCTTTTCTGGGGATCATTGCAATATGCCGATCATGCTTTTTCTCCCCGCGATATACGCAAAGGAGCTTGGGACCTGAAGATCAACCCGATCATGCGGTATATTTTCCTTAATTACCATCATCATCGGGCCCACCATATGCACCCCAATGTTGCCTGGTTTGATTTGGCACAATTTATTGATTACGAGAACTATCGACCCAGCTTTCTTGAAATTTACTTTAGGATGTGGAAAGGCCCCGTCAAAACGGACGAACCTGCACCTGACAAATTGAACGACATGGAAATTAAGGCGATATACTACGATGATTAAAGAGCGGATACCTGTATCGGGTAAGCCTAAGCGAGAGTCCTTACAACCAGTTGTCACCGCCAGCTTAAGTTGGTTGCTAAACCCAGAGTCCGTGATCAGGGCAGCCCATAAAAAGCATGGGCTAAGCTTTTACCTGAGGCTACCCATTTTGGGCAAGACCTTAGTTACGGGTGACCCTCTTCATATCCGTCAAATCCGGGGCAACCCAAAACTGGTTGGAGGTAAAGGCATGACCGTTTTACGTCCATTGTTGGGTGACGACACACTCATCATGATGGATAGCCAGCATCATAAAGACCGCCGGTACGCCCTAAGCCAACTTTTCACACCGGATCGTTTAAAGGCATTTGATAGCCTGATGAGAAACAAGCTTGGGGAAACGGCCATCTCATACAGTAATCAAGATAAGGTGACGGCCTATTCTTTTTTTCAGGAGATCCTGCTTGCCGTGATTGTGGCTTTTTTGTTTCCTGATAGCCCTCCGGCAGCGCAAAAAAAACTGGAAAAACTGGTGTCCACATTTTTTCAAAGTGTGCATCCACCATTAATGTTGTTTATCAAACCACTTCAGGTGGATCTGGGATCCTTTAGTCAATGGGGCCGTATGAAAAAGGCAAAACGTGAACTGCAAGTATACATTCGAAACATGCTCGAAACTGATGCTGGTTTACTGAAGAATAGCGACCTGAGCATGCAGCAGGTGGTTGATGAAATGATTGCCCTTTTGTTATTTGGACATGACACCAGTGCAGCAGCCCTTGCCTGGGCGGTTCATCATTGCCTGGATAACCCACAGCATATACCCCATTTGATCAAAGACGCTTCGTATCTGGAAGCGGTGATATTGGAAAGCATGCGCTTGAATCCTGTGGTGGTACATTTGACAAGGTTGGCAAGCGAAGATCTCTTGATTGGCCACCATCCTATAAAAGCGAACATGAGGATTTTGCCCTGTGCCTACCTGGCCCATTTTAATCCTGAAGTTTTTTCCAGTCCATATCAATTCCAACCTGAACGGTTTCTGCAAAATGCGTCTTTTGAAGACTCCTACTTTCCATTTGGATTCGGTAACCGGGTATGCATTGGAAAACAATTTGCCCTGCAGCAGATGCGCGTCCTCTTACCCGAATTGTTCAAAAGAGTAAGGGTTGAAAAGCTCGACCCGGTAGTCGTTCCTGTAAGGGATAATGTGATCATGGTGCCAAAAGGTGCAGTTAAGATGAGCTTGTTGTCATGAAGCCCTTTGCTAACGTTCTATTGATGGAGTGGTATGCTGCCAGGGAGTTTTGGCAATTTGCAAGACGGCACAGACGCTATTTAAGCACCGCAGTGTTTCTTTATCTCTATTCATTAAAATCAATACGATATGCGCATAACCTGCGAATCGGTTTTGCTGTGCTCCAGTACCTGGATGATGTACTAGATGGTGATCGCAAAATTGATGAAGACGCCCTGCTTCATGTGGATCGCCTGACCACGCCAATTGATACTCATGATAAATGGGCATCGCAGGACCGGATGCAACAGCTCATCAATTATTTCTTTTATATCCTGGACAAATCCAAAAACGAAATCCATAATACAAGAGATGATTTTTTCATTTTGCTGGATCGATTGAAGTTTGATTATACACGGAGACAGGAACGACTCATCCTTCCTGCTGCAAAACTAATCTCCCATCACCATCTGACATTTTATCACAGTGTAAACCTCTTGTTGGCCCTATCCGGTTCGCACAAGGGTGCGGCTGAGGAAGATGAAGTTGTGCAGGCGTTCTGTTGGTGTTCACCCATACGGGATATCCGCGAGGATTTTGCCATAGGCCTCGTCAATGTGCCTTTGGAGGTGCTGGAGGATTCCGGAGTAAGAGGAAAAGAGGTGTTTGAAACACAGGCGTATCGCGATTGGGAAAGGGAGGAATATAATAAGGTCCGCCTGACCTTTGATCAATATGCCGGTAAGCAGCACAAGGACCCTTTGGCCGGGTATTTTATGAAAGCTTTGAAAATATATTTTAATCAGTATGCCCAAAAACGAGGGCGCTGATGGCAAGCCAACCCTGATTATTAGTCATGAACCTCCGATCGTTTGGTTAGTAAACCGCCACAGGAGCAACGGCCGAACCCGTACCCCCTTGTATTTTTATGGGCTGTACCATGAATGCGAATTGGTAGATGCCCTTCGTCACTAATTCATCCAGCTTCATATTTTCTACTAAATGAATACCATTAACAACCAGCATAATTTGGTGCACTGGCAATGATATTTTCGGGTCGGGATTAGGATTCACCTCAATGCTACCATTATCTGAACCGACCAACATCGGATCCTGTCTCGCCAGCCATGTGGCAGCTGCTATCCCAATGCCGGGCTGACCTTTACCATACTTCACGTTGTCTTTGTTCCATAGTTTGCCATAGCCGGTGTGAATGATCACCGCATCTCCCGGCTGAAGGGTCAACTTCTGTTTGGCCAAAGCCTGCTCCAAATCGTTCACTGTAATTTCATAGTTATCTGCCAACATCTCTACGCCTTTCAAAGCGGCAATATCAATCAGCACACCTCGCGTAATCAGTGTACCCACCTTCTCAACGCCTAACTTTAGAAACCCATTGCGTGTTGCAATGTCATCGAGTTTGAAACAATTGTACATGCTGCCACCAATGGTCTGGTGAGCAAAGCCGTCAAATTGTGTTCCGATTTGACCTAACTCGCCCGTGATATATTCTTCATTGCTACCCCGCATATTGGCTTGTGGATTCATGACCGTGCGTTTAGTTTGCACATTAAAACTGCGTGTGCCCACTAAAGGGATGGTGCCGTTAAGGACATGACCGAGTTCTATGACTACCCCGGTGCGGATGAGTTTGGTAGCCCGTAACACCGTTTCCGGGTTCATGTGATTGGCAGAGCCTCGCTCATCATTCGCGCCCCATTTGCATGGACAACGCTCTGCGTCTTTAGGGGGCGTCCAGGTTTGGGCTTGAGAAAGTCGTACTATTAAACCCAGCGTTAAGGCAAGAACGAGAATTGGTTTGAGTTGAATCTGCATGGTTATTTATTTTATTCGGTTAATGATTTTCGTTTTCACAAAAAAGAGGATTGCCGGCCAATCGTCAAACTCCAACCCGACTCTTTCTCAGACCGATCCTCACCTTAAGTCTTATTTCTGGAGAGTCAGGTTCGGCAATTACCTGGGAAGTATCGTCACAATTACCCTTTTATATCGAGACAATTGAGGCTCTCCCTTATCCGTCACTTTTAGAATAAAGTGTACAGTTTCAACGTTATCAATTTTAGGTGCAGTAACATGTACTCCGTGTACATTCTCGGCTCCTATTTTGATCACTTCTTTATAGGTTCCAGCTTCCGGATAGTTAAACCACAGGAAACTAAAACTATCCCCGTCCGGATCGGTGGTATTAAAAGCATCGAGATAGAATTCTTCACCTGATTTTACAGTTAGTTGTTCAGCATGACTCAGCACAGGGATTGGCGGATGATTAGCTTCTTCATATGACTTAATGCCCCAATCCATCCGGGCAGCAAAATCATTTTGAAAATCATCGCGCCATCGCCATAATGTTTCTTTGTATCCGGTGAATGTAGAAGTGTCACGACCAACAGCTCGACCGTACTCGTTAGGAATATATGGTGTGTAATTATCATTGGCATCGGTCCATATCGCCCTTGATTCCGGCGCTATTGTTACGATGGAGCCTCCTTCCTTTGTTTTTGAGAAATCGGGTTTGTATAGTTCATACCGACCACCCCATGCGCCCCATTGAGGTTGTTCTGGTACATTAAGTCCGTTGGGAATTAGCGATAAAAATGCCGGCGTGTCACCCTCTACACCCCAGGCAACATCAGGGTAAACTTCACCCAGTGGCCCATGATTTTGTTGAATGTTTTGGGCAATCCAGCTATTGCTAATCGTAGTGTTGTCGATACCCTTAATATGATTGTTAATCCCTGTCCAGGTGGCACTTCCATAGTCGTCTCCTGGGCTTACGATGTAAAACAAATCAGGGAAATTATTACGAATCCAAATGCCACTATCATCCTGATCCGAGATCGTGTAAACTCTAAGTTTGGAAATAAGTCTCTTTGCCTCAACTTTACTTTTTGTTTTCTGAATTTTATGCAGTGATTGAGCTAATGTATTTACACCACCCCAAACCGATATCCATAATGGCCGGTCATCTTTTTCTTCGAGTACTTTAATAATCCATTCAGATCCTTCAGAATCCATTCCATCTCCAACGCCCGTCATACCATATTTGGGCAAACCTTTTTTTACCAATGAAGACAGTGCATTGGCATCGGGGAATCCGGCTTCATGGTTCAAAAGATTGGGCTGCACTTTTCCATAGGCTTGAATTATTTTTTGAATGGATTCTGGGTGAATTCTTGCAGTAAGCCAGCAGGAAGTGGTGGCAACAATTCCCTTTATATCAATTTGATTTGAGTATAAAAATAATCGTACGAAAGACTGTGTGTCATCCGGATCGGCCTCGATATCTGATAGGATAATCACTCTATTCTTTTCACTTACCTGTCCATTAATAGAAAGTGAAATGAAGAAGAAAGAATAAAAAATGATGCAAATCGCTGGTGCTTTTTTCATGACTGATTTTTTTACAGCGTTAGTAATAGGCGCTGACAAATTTATTGATTCGGTTTGATGGCACACGGTGTTGATAGCAGTATTGAGTTTATTTCACGATTAACCGATCCTTAGTAATGCGCTCATAGAAATGATGGATGTCAAACATCTGCTGTGCGCCGAGTTTCTGACCGGTCTGACTAACAAGATACAAGATTAATGCGGCTACCCCCAACACAGGAAGCGCCCACAGGATGGAAGTGTCTCCTCCAATGGTCCAAACGCTGAAGCCCCATACCCCCAGGAACAAGGTCAACAGGCCGATGATCGCATAACCGAAAAAGAACAGTACCCATAGGGTCGGGTTGGGTCCGTATAAGCCTCGCACAATTACATTTTCTCCATCCTGCTCAAAGGAAAGATCCAATTGCGGAGACCACACATGCCTTTCGGTGAGGGGGATTTTAATACATATATGATCCGGTATGTGGTAGAAAACAAATTGTTTTTCGGTTTCCAATGCTGTGCTGATCGTGCGTTCCAGTTCATCTTTGTTTGTCTTGATGAAATGCTTAAACCGGGGTCTGATTCTAAAACTTGACATACATCAATATACCGGTTTAGGAGTTCAACCAAAAATGACTTTTGTCAGTTATGCATTGGTCATTAATTGAACATCCCCCCTGTTGCTTCAGAGGCCTTCGTTGTAAATTGTACCTGAGCCACCATCTTATAACTACTGCGGATGATAAACTTTCCTGGCTTCTTTATACACGCGCTCTCTGTCGAGGGTCATGGGTTTCGTTTTCTTCCCCACAAATAAATCCATTTGATCGGCATAGTGTTCGCTCTCAGGTTTGTTGGAGGCGCCATAGCAATTGACTGTTTCAATTTCGGGACCTTGTGGAGTGAATTTAACTAACTCTATGTACGATTCGCCTTGCTCACCTTTCACACGGCCATTTTCGTATGCGCCAGAATGCATATCGGCAATAACATCGGGTATTCCGGAGAGCGCCATCGTTTTATCACCTCTTACTAACTTTTGATATTCCCCCAGCGAGACATCAGTCTTGCCAAAATGAGTTAACAGATAATCTTTTGCGAAAGTCAGCAGTTCAACGCTCTTCTCCTTAGATAACATTCGATACGTTGCCCCAGCACCTTGTTCTTTCACCACTTGATAATAGATAATAGAAAACAAGGCCGCTCCCCTACTTTCTATGTTAGCTTTCCTGTCCCACTGATTGATGATGGTAATGAGATTACTTAATTCAGGATAATCAGAAGGCTCCAGTAGAAAGAGTGAATCGGCATGTGTTTGATAAGCCAACTTTTTTGGCAGTTGCTGATCGTATTTGATGAGCTTAAAATTTTCGTAGCTGAGTTTTGGGTATTGCGCGATTAACTCCATAAAACGGGTGCTGCGATTGTTGTCATTCGTTTCATATCCCATGCTGGAATCATAGTCTTTCAGGATGAGATTATCCAGGCTGGAAGTAGCATTGAAAGGAGAATGGTTACTATTGAACAAATAGCCAGACGCTGGATTCAATACCTGCGGTAGATCGGATATTGGATGAAAGTCAGTCCATAAGGTTTGACTGGTATTTCCCGGCAAGGTGGTGGTCCATTGGTAGTTCGGATTTCGAATGGGTAATTTGCCATTGCTCAAATAATAAATGGTATCGTACCGATCGGCATACACAATGTTGTAGCCTGAAATGGCAACCATGTTTAATGCTTTTTTGAATTCGCTAAAATTCCTGGCCTTGTTCATGCGATACCATTGTTCCAGGGCTCGTATTTCCATTAGTGCGCCTGTTCGCAAAGCATACGCTCCTTTTTTTGTTACCATCGTAGGGCCATATTTGCTTTCCCAAATTTCTCGCTTAACGCCAATTTTAATTCCGGCTACCTTCACGTGTAACTTTATCCTGGAAGTCTTTAATTCTTCCCACTGGCCATCGAATTTATATTGATTTTTGTTCTCTGGGTTTAATTCCAATTGGTATACATCCAATTTGTCGGGGTAATTTACGGTGTGCGCCCAACCTAAATATTCATTGCAACCATGCAAAATACTGGGCGCCCCCGGAAACAAAGCTCCTAAAATATTCCAACCTTCATCACTCATCAAGTGAGCTTCGTACCAGGACACTGGGCCCTCCAACGGTTGGTGTGAGTTAATGGCGAGATAGACATTTCCATCTTCGGTGATTTTAGAATTAAAGGCGTAGGCATTGGAGCCACCTAATTTAAATTGGGGAGCAGTCGCAATTTTACCTTCGGTAATTTCTTTCAGTGCCCCATCCACGCCACTGGAAATGGCCAATTGCAATACAGAATAGGTGAGCATATCCTTAGGGGTAACCGGGAAAAGTTTTTTAATCAACACTTCATCAGGGTGTGCTTGCGCATAAGCATTGATTCCCGCGGCATAGGCTTCCAGCACTTTTTTATAATCTGGTGCGATGTCTTTTTCATAACGCTCGTCAACAATTCTCCGGCATTGTAATAATTGAATAACATAATCGATGGTAGCACCCGACTTACCTGAATATAACCCCAGCATAGCCTTTCCTGCTAAAAAGCCTTGCTGAATGGTTTTGAAATCATCTTCTGAATTGGCCCATGCCAAACCATACGCCACACCCGCATCGGTAGGTGCGTAAATATGTGGAACGCCCCATTGATCGCGAATGATGTCAATCGATTGGGGATTGGGTTGTGCCTGAGCCGATAAGGCGATTCCGAAAATAAATAAATAACACCATTTCATTCTTGGTTCCTTTTTAAGGTTTCAATGATTTTAGGGTAAAAGCAAATACCGTTTACATAAGCCGAACCAGGCATAACACCAGGTCTATCCCCCGGCTACGGCACCGATAATCATAAATGGTTCCTCGCCGTTCAAAATTTTTTCAGGAAGCAACTTGTCTTCTGCGACCATGGAGAAGTCTTCGTTGCAGGCAAAAAATCGTACAAAAGGGCGGCGCTTTTTAGTGCCGTGTTCCCGGATCGTTCCGGTAAGCATTGGGTAACGTGCCTCGAGGGCATCCAACACCGCGTTCACGGTAACTGCTCCCGCTACGTCAACTTGTATTTCCGAACTCACCCTGG
>JAHEMS010000050.1 GCA_024643595.1 Bacteroidota bacterium | reverse complement strand
GAGGTACTTTCCTTGGATCATCGCGGAACGATAGTCGCTTACTTTGATTACTATTTTTTTACTGAACATGCCCCATCCGATGGCATCGAAGGCAGTAAACTTTTCGAGGTAGTTGAATAGTCTTGGATTGAGGCCGGCTGATAAAATAATCGAAGAATTATCCAGACTACTCAACGCATATCCCCTCAATGCTGCCACGGCTTCCGTTCCATCTTCCTTTAGTGTGCCTTCATTTTTTGAATGACCATCCAATTTGGTCATGATGTTCACATCAATGCTGCCAGGTGTAATCTGACCCTTCAGATACTGCTGAAGGGATAATTTTTCAGACTCATCGGATACATTCATCATTTGATAATAGAGCGATCTTAATTTGCTTTCTGTGGGAAGCATCTCAAAATATTTAGATAGCTCAGACCCCGTCTTGAAGGTGGATGCTTTCAGCTGTTCAAGCTGCTCTTTTACTATTCTGGATACTAGATTGAGATAGTCTGTAATTCTTTTTGCCCTATAATCCTGCTCTTCAGTCGGTATCGGCACGTATTCTTCTTTAATGAATTCGTAGTAATGCTTGCGCATCATCTCAATCAGGCGATCTTCAATGATTGACATAACAGATGGAATTCCAAAACGAGCTACTTTAACAGGTGAATCAACCGTATAAGCTAAGCCCATAACGGGGATGTGAAATGAATGGGGGGAAATAAAAGCGGCTTGCATAAAATAAAGTTTGGTGCGAAGCTATTTGCCTTTTTGACCCTATTCTATGATGTTAGTCATAAGCGGAATTAAAATATAGATGAATATTGTACTTTTTTGGAGCATTGAAGCAATTTTATGCCTGTAAACCTAAATTGAATAGAATTTAAAATGGATGATATTAGAGAACACCAGGATATAATTCTTTTGGTTAATAACTTCTATGAGAAAGTTAAGATGGATATTTTGTTAGGTCCACTGTTTATTCATGTCGATTGGCCTAATCATTTGCCCACTATGTATAGTTTTTGGTCATCCATGTTATTAGGTGACCAAAGTTATCGGGGGAATCCTTTTCAAAAACATGTTGGCTTAGCGATAACTCCTTCTCACTTTGATCGATGGCTTGAGTTATTTTTTAAGACGGTAGATGAGAACTTCACAGGTGATAAAGCCAGTGAAGTTAAAGACAGGGCTCGTAGCATCGCCGGAGTTTGGCAATTCAAGTTGGGATTATAATTAGTCTTCCAATCCGATCATCATAAATGTTCCCCAATAGTAGGGTTCTGGATAATCAACCCTTAATTCTTTTTTAGCATTCACAAAACTCTGGCGAAGGTTGTTGGTGGATAACCATTTTCTATAAAAATTCAAGATCAATTTTTGTGTAGCTTCATCGTCAACTTTAAACATACTCATAATGAGGACTTTTGCACCAGCCACCAGGAATGCTCGTTGCAAACCATAAACTCCCTCGCCATTGGCAATATCACCTAATCCAGTCTGACAGGCACTTAATACTACCAGATCGGTTTGGTCCAGGTTCAAGCTCATGGCTTCGTAGGCGGTGAGAATTCCACTTTCCAAATTATAGTTGTAGTTGGTTTTATTTAGAATATCACCAGCACCCGAGAGAAGCAAACCGGTTTTAAGCAATGGGTTCTCTGTCATCCTGGCTTCACTTTCCGTCAATTCTGCTAATTCATCCTGACTTACTGATGGTGTGTAGAAGCCGTGTGTAGCGATATGAAATATTTTTGGGCTGGATAAACTTTTTACCTGATCCTCGCTTGCAAAAGTTTCGACATATTCGTCAGTGACCCATCCGTTTTTCTTCAGCAAGGCTTGCAATTCGTCAACTTCTTTTTCAGTGCCTGGAAGCGACGGGACATTCCTTCTGGTAGAGGCTGTCAAGTAAAAAGTAGGATTGCCAAACATAGTTGCATTATTTGCCGCGACCACTTGTTTTTTCTTAATCCTGCGCAAATGCAGATCCTTGGTATTGCTTACCACCACAATATTGGAATTGTCAATAACATATTTCCCATCCGGAGTTCGTATGGCCTCTAAATTGATTTGATTATAAACGCCATCGGGCGATAAATAAATGGTTGACGTTGTTCCGATTTCCGTTTGAATGGGCTCCCAAAATACTTTGTAAGAGTAGTTATCGTCAAGTTTGCTGGTAATGGCATTTCGATAATAACTAAGGAATCTGCTTTCCATGCGATGCCCATTGGGCAAGATGATCGCCTTAGGTCGTGAATTATCACCTTTTACATAAAGCGCAACGTACACGATGGAATCTGTGAATGAATGATCGAAGTGTCTGTAGCGGATCATTTCGATTGCTGCTTCAGACTTACTTAGCGCCTTCTGAACATTTTGATAGGTAATTTTTTTGTTGTCAAAATTTTGACTGAATAATTCTGATTTCTCACTGATCTCGCGCTCAAGTTTTTCAATTTCTAAAGTAAGCGTTCCTGGATCAATTCCGTTTTCAAGAAGTTGCTCCGTACTCATCGACAAAGCAGTAGTTAAGAATTCTTTTTTCTGAATCCATTGCAGATAGGAATTTTTTAGATTTTCGTCATTACTGGATAAGATACGTTCGCGGATTTTGATCGAGGAACTTAAAAGTAATGCTTTGGTTAATAACTGATAGTCGTACACTTTACCAGTAAGATCCCGAAAATCTTCAAGTTGACTAAACGCTAAGGTATTGTAGAATTCGAAGTCTCCCTTAATGGTATTCCAGTACTTCGCTTTTTCGCGTTCGCTAAGCGCAGGAAAATATTGTTTAATGAATGTATCATAGTTACTGAAAGCTTGCTCGATGTTTGATTTAGCGCGCTTAAAATTCCCCTCCATGTAATACACTTTCGCCTGCTTGGATAAGATCTTAACATATTCCGGATGACTTCGGTTAAAATATTTTTCATAGATATCGCGTGCCTGGGAGTAAAACTCTTCCGCTTTTTTATAGTTCCTGGTCTGATAGAAAAGATCACCAGTAAGTGTATAGATGGAAGCCGCGTTAATATTGGTTTTGGTACCCGTCTTACTTCGCCATATCGCTTCAGCTTGGGTAAGAGCGGTTATGGCTTCCGGGAATTTTTTCTCTGATATTTTTACAATGGCAACACTTTTGAGGATGTCAGCGTACTGCGGATTTTCTTTTCCAAGCCGGGCACCCATAATGTCCTGGGCTTCTGACATAATTTTTTCAACGTCGGTGGCTTTGTCTCCTTTATAGAATTTGATGATACCTAGCTGGGCAAGTGATTTCGCAACTTCAATATGGTTTCGGCCAAATTGTTTTTCCTGGCTTTCCAGCGCCTTAAGAATATTTTTCTCGGCATTATCGAAATCACCAATAGCGTAGCCAATATCACTTTGTAGTTTGTAGGTTGGTGCAGCTTTAGTTGATTTTTCGCCATACACGGTTACTGCAATTTTGGTAGCACGATCAGCAATTTTAGATGCTTCCGTATAATCTCCTTTGGCCAGTGAAAGTTTGCCCATATTAATTAATGGCTCAATTAAACGAACAGAACTCGTTCCATATAGTTTTTCATACTCAGAAATCAATCTGAGCAGCTTTTCCTGTGTCGATGAATATTTACCTAACTGAATAAAAAGACTGGATAATTCCTTAGCGGTATTAAGTTCATCCACCCCTGTTATCTTATCACTCTTGCTTATTATTTTCGAAGAGCGATTAAGCGCATCTTCAGCTTCATCAAAGAGGCCTTTAATCCCATACAAGGTAGCTTGTGTTTCAATGGCATGAATAAGATATATTTTCTTCGAATCATCCTTTCTGAATTCTTCAAGGATTTTCAATGATTTGTTTAAATTTTCCTCAGCCTTTTCATATTGGCCTAGCTTGATTTGAAGCTTAGCAATATTGGATAATTCAATACCATATTGATAATCCGTATCGCTGTATTTTGACCGTGCCAGAAAGGTTGCCTTTTCGAGGGTTAAGTTGGCTTCGGTATATTTATCGGTTAGCTCGTACAATTCCGCGATGTGATTCAATATTTCAAGATGATCCCTGTGCCAAGCCCCAATCTGACTCGATACATTGTTTACATAACTCTCATCATAAATCCGCGCTGCTTCAGTTATCTTATTGGTATTATCCAGGTAAAAATTAGCCAATTTTAACCTGGCCAGGTGTGCCTCTGGGGTATCACTGCCGAACAAGCTTGCTTTAATGTCGATGATATCATTAAGGTATTTTTCTGCGTTTGCATAATTTTTTTTGTGGATGGCGAGGCCATACAAAAATGCAGTAACATTAACTGTCACCATATTATTTCGCGGCAGTGAGGTAGTGTTTGCAATCAGGTTATTGGCGTCTGTTTCAAGCGTGGCCGTTTTGTTTTTATCAAGTCGGGCGTCAAATTCAACAGCCTTTAAACGAACGCGGTAGATACTGATCGGTTTATAATTTTTGTTGATCATTTTTTCATACTCAAGCTTGGTGTTGAATAATGCAGCAGATCGATCTTCTTCCTGTAATTGCTTTATGGTTTCTTCAAAAATACCCATGGCCAGGTAATGGGTAGGCTTATGCTTTATTTTAAGATTATGCAATGTGGTAGCATACTCCAGTTCTCTAGGTAAATTCTCATTTCCATTTTCGATTAGAATATTGGCATTCAAAAACTGATTTTTTACATAGGCGATGCTGGATTCACCCATATATCTTTTGATCCAGTTCGCGGCATAAACGAATACCGAGTCAGAACTCTTTAAACTTCCTTGCTTGCCATAGGCATTGCCAAGCAACGTTAAAAGTCTTGCATACTCGTTATATCGTGCCAGAACCTCTTCATCTGAAAGTTTCCTGCTTTTCAGGTTACCATTTTCAACTATTGTTTCTTGTTTCACAGCCCGGCCAACATAGAATTTTTCGTATTCTTTAAGAATTTCCAAGGCTTCATTATAATACCCTTGACCGGTTAAGGCTTCCGCGAGTGCCATGCTCCACTGGGCCTTTATCACATCAGTTAAATGTGCTCCACCTTCAAATAATTTTTTAGCGTTGGCAAGATAACTACGGGCATCGAGATAGGATCCGTTGATATTATGTAATTCAGCACCACCAATCAGAATCAATATATGCTCGAGACTGTTTTCCTGGTTAATTGCAATGCTGGTATTGACTGCTGTATAAAGATTGGATTCAAATTCGGAAATGTAACCTGAGGCGAGATTATATTTGGCGCTTAATAAATAATAGATGGGCGTATACACATTGTGTTTGCCAAGTTTTTTGAATGCTTTACTCTTGAATTTATCAAGCGAACCTAAGGCTTTTGAATAATCACCAAGTTCATAGCTGGCTTCGGCCGATTTAAGCATTTTGTCGTATTTGCTTTGGCCGATTGTCTCTCCATAACAAAATGTAATGAGTAAGACCAAAAAATAGATGCGTCCCATAAGCGTGAAATTTTCCAAATTAAAAGTAATCATTTCTATTGGCTGATGCCACTTTTAATCATCTCCAAAGTGGTGATGATAAAAGGAATACGTAGTAAACCGAAAAGGTAAATCTATTCGCCTAGCAAATTAAGAAGTATTTTTTTCGCTGAGACCGAAACCGGTGTTCCTGGACCAAATATACCCATTACACCAATTTTATAAAGATAATCATAGTCTTGAGTCGGAATTACGCCACCCACAACTACTTTAATATCAGGTCTTCCAATGTTTTTCAGTGCGTGCATGAGTTGAGGAATAAGCGTTTTATGTCCCGCTGCAAGGCTAGATGCACCGATTACATGTACGTCATTTTCTGCTGCATGCTTCGCAACCTCTTCAGGGGTTTGAAACAATGGACCGATATCAACATCAAAGCCTAAATCAGCAAAACCTGAAGCAATCACTTTGGCGCCACGATCATGTCCATCTTGTCCCATTTTAGCAATCAGAATTCGTGGTCTACGTCCATCAGATTCCGCAAAGCGATCAGAAAGTTCACGTACTTCTTTTAATTCACTTTGATTTTTCATTTCACCCGAATATACACCTGAAATTGATCTTATCGTTGCTTTGTATCGGCCGAATACATTTTCCAATGCCAGTGAAATTTCTCCCAGAGTAGCCCTGCTACGGGCCGCTATAATCGAGAGTTCAAGTAAATTTTGACTCCCATTTCTGGCTGCTTCTTCAATATTTTTTAATGCGATATTAACGGCGTCAGAATTTCTTTCCTTTTTCAACTTTTCCAGTTTCGCAATTTGTTCTTTTCTTACAGCAGTATTATCCACTTCGAGAATTTCAAAATCTGGAACCTCATCCGTTTGAAAGCGATTGACACCCACAATGATATCGCGACCTGAATCAATTCTGGCTTGCTTGGCGGCAGCCGCTTCTTCAATACGCATTTTTGGAATTCCACTTTCAATGGCGCGTGTCATTCCGCCTAATTCTTCTACTTCTTCCATGAGCGACCAGGCGCTATTAACCAATTGTTCAGTCAGATACTCTATGTAATAAGATCCTCCCAATGGGTCTACCACTTGAGTTATGGCAGTTTCATGTTGAATGAACAATTGTGTGTTTCGGGCAATCCGTGCAGAGAAGTCGGTAGGGAGTGCTATGGCCTCATCCAGTGAGTTAGTGTGTAATGATTGCGTTCCTCCAAGCACCGATGCCATGGCTTCAACAGTAGTCCGTGTTACATTGTTGTACGGATCTTGTGCGGTCAAACTCCAACCGGATGTCTGACAATGAGTACGCAATGCCATCGATTTTGGATTTTGCGGGTGAAATTGTTTGACCAGTTTTGCCCACAACACACGGCCTGCACGCATTTTGGCAATCTCCATAAAAAAATTCATTCCTATTCCCCAAAAGAACGAAAGGCGTGGAGCGAAATCGTCAATGGCGATACCAGCCTTTAGACCTGCACGGAGGTATTCTAATCCATCAGCCAACGTGTACGCTAATTCAATATGAGCGGGTGCACCCGCCTCATGCATGTGATATCCGCTGACACTGATGCTATTGAATTTAGGCATGTTCTTCGAACAATATGAAAAAATATCTGAAACAATTCGCATGGAAGAGGCTGGTGGATATATGTAGGTATTGCGTACCATGAACTCTTTCAATATGTCATTTTGAATCGTTCCTTTCAGCTGGTGTGGTTTTACCCCCTGTTCTTCAGCGGCAACGATGTAAAAAGCCATAATGGGTAATACGGCTCCATTCATTGTCATGGACACTGACATTTGATCCAATGGAATTTGATCAAAAAGTATTTTCATATCCAGCATGGTATCAATAGCAACTCCGGCTTTGCCCACATCGCCAGCAACTCGTGGATGATCAGAATCGTATCCGCGATGAGTAGCCAGATCAAAAGCAATGGATAATCCTTTTTGGCCGGCAGCTAAATTTCTCCTGTAAAATTCATTCGATTCCTTTGCCGTAGAGAAGCCCGCATATTGACGGATAGTCCAGGGCCTTGATGTGTACATGGTAGCATAAGGGCCACGCAGGTAGGGAGGAATACCAGCGGAAAAATATCTTATTGTATTATTTATTAAATCCTTATTTGAATATTCTGGTTTAATTTCAATTTTTTCCGGAGCTATCCATGATTCATGAATTTCGCTCGAAGCTTCGTTGGGGAACTGATTGTATCTTATTTTTGAAAAGTCGGGTTTCATCACTTCATGTGAGATTGAAATTTGTTCCAGGCTTTTTCAGAAAGTTGCATCGTTAGCGAATCGATATAATAAGACCCAACCGTAGGATCTGCCACTTTGGAGAAGTGAGACTCTTCCCGAAGGATCGATGAAACATGGGTGGCAATTCTTCTCATGGTTTCATTGTTCTCATCCTCCTCTTCGATGGTCAAACTATCACAACCGCCTAAAATGGCAGCCATTGCGGAAGTAGTTGACTTGATCATATTTCCATGTGGCTGAAAGGCCTCCTTAATCCAGGTCTTTGAAAGCGTATGGATATGAAGGGTTTTCACACTTGAAGAATTATAGGCGCATTTAATCTGGAACCATAAATTACGTAAGGATTTTATTTTAGCGATTTCAAGAAAGAAATCCGTACCTACCGTAACAGAAAATGAGATTTGATCTAAAATAGCTGTAGCGTCAAATTCTTTTTCGGTGAAATCATTGATTAAATCCACTGCCTTTTTTAGGGATACTGCAATTTCATCACTTGCATCCTGAAGGGGATTGATGATTAACCCTAAAGAGTGAAATTGGTGCCAATCTGAAAAAGCACTAATAGCACTCATGTCACATTTACCTGTTCCCCAATAGATCCCACCATTAATTTTACTTTTATCAAAATGACTTTCTGCATAGTCACGAAAATTCGATAACCAGATACTGTCAGTTTCATTGATCAAAAAAGAAATGGCGCAATCAGATAGGCTGATATTATTAAGAAGGACAACCGGATTGATGTCTTTTGATGGACAATCGAATAGGATACCTTCTGCTCCGGAATTTAAATGGGAAAGAGCAATTTCATTTGCCTTTGTCTCGTCAGTAATTAAAATTTTTGGTATGTTTTTCCAATTTCTTGCCCCAAAATAGGATTTGTCAGAAGGATTGAGTGAAATAGTATTCCTCGAATCCGTTATTGGGACAGAATAGAAAGGAAAAATTTCAATATCTCCTTTTCGTACGTTTAGTTTTTTGGCGGGATCGACTCCGTTTAATTCTTGAATCGCAATTTCTTTCCAATCTTCATACGTAGGAATATCAAAAGGTAGCTCAGGATTGTGTTCAGAGGCGCTGGGAGTCATGAATTGAATGAAATAATTCTTTCAATTTGAATTTTAGTTATGAGGAATGCAATTATTTTATGATTTTACTCATGTTCCACGCCTGTTAAAAATTCTCAATAATCAAAACATCGTTTTGTTTTTTGTTCTTTAATTTTTTTACACCTTTGTCTCCCTCCCAAAAAAAAGAAGAGGAAATTCATAAAAACGGATAGCTTTTTTAAATGGTAATCGACTGTGCAACCGTATGGAGTGATTGTCTCGAAGTAATTCGGCAAGAAGTTGATGAACAAAACTTCAATACCTGGTTTAAACCAATAACTCCGCTTAAAAGTGAGACTGACGTACTGACCATTCAGGTGCCATCACAGTTCTTTTACGAATGGCTTGAAGAGCACTATGTTCCTGTGTTAAAAAAAGCGATTCATCAGGTTATGGGCCCTAATGGAAGACTTGAATATTCAGTTGTTGTTGATAGTGGCAATCATAAGAATCCTCCGCTAATGGTGAATTACCCTAATGGCAACGGAACAAAAAGATATCCATTTCAAGCTGCCAATGGTAACGCCCCTCTTGAAGATTATTCTCCTTTTAGTTTTAAAGCACTCAATCCACAGACCGTTAACTCGAGGTTAAATCCGAATTATACGTTTGATAATTTTGTTGAAGGTGACTGTAATCGGTTGGCGCGCTCGGCAGGCGTAGCGGTTGCTAAGAAGCCTGGGGTCACCTCTTTCAATCCTTTAATGTTGTATGGAGGCGTTGGTGTCGGTAAGACACACCTAGTTCAGGCCATCGGAAACGAGATAAAAAGAAACCTTCCGGAAAAAATTGTTTTGTACATCGATCAGAATGATTTTACCAGTCAATTTTTAAATGCCCTTCAGAATCATAAAATCCAGGAATTCCAGAATTATTATCTACAAGTTGATTTATTAATTCTTGATGATGTGCAGTTTTTGGCTGGCCGAGAGAAGACGCAGGAAATGTTCTTTCATATTTTTAATCAGTTGCATCAGTCGGGAAAACAAATTATCATGACAAGCGATTGCCCCCCAAGGGATCTGAAGGGATTTCAGGAGCGATTACTTTCACGATTTAAATGGGGTCTTACAGCGGATTTGCAGGAACCTGATTTCGAAACAAAGCTGGCCATTATTCATAATAAAATGCAATCAGATGGAATTGAGATTCCAACTGAGGTTGCTGAATACCTGGCTTACAGCGTTGATACAAACCTTCGTGACATGGAAGGTGTTTTGAATTCATTGTTGTTTCATGCCACTTTATTGAAGAAAGAAATTGATCTGGAATTAGCCAAAGAAGTATTAAAGAATATCGTCAAGGAAATTCAGGCAGATGTGAGTGTCGACTACATTCAAAAGACAGTAGCTGATTACTTTAAGGTTGAGCTGGAACAGATGAAGAGTAAAATAAAGAAGCGTGAAATTGTTATTCCTCGTCAGGTGGCAATGTATTTCTGCAAACGATATACTCAGTTGACATTAGCATTAATTGGGGAGAACTTTGGTGGCCGCGATCATAGCACGGTAATTCATGCGCTGGAGTCTGTAGAAGATATGATGAAGACGGATGCGAATTTCAAAAACAGTGTTGAGGACCTGACCAAGAAGTTCAAGTCCCGCATGACTGCATAAGCATCAAATTTACGCGTTATTGAAGGTAAAACGAAATGGGAACTTCTTGTTTCGAACTGTTGATCCCCACCATATACACCCTACCTTTAAACTTGCTGAAAAACTCAATAACTTCCTGAGGGTCTTTTACCCGTTGCCTGTTGATATAGACAATCGTATAGTTTTCCTGCAAGCCTAGTCTTTTAAAAATACCGTCTTTGATTTTAAAAACTTTAACACCATAATCATCGGCTTCAAGACTTGCTCCAACAGTTGCATCGAATATGATTTTACGCTTAACCAAATTGGTGTCCCCATTTTTATTCAATAAGGTGACAGTGGCTGTGTTTGTTTTATCTTTTCTTATAAACGTTACCGTGATTTTGTCACCAGGGTAGCGATAACTCAATTCTTCTTCAAAGCCGCTTTCACTATTGATATCGATGTTATTAATTTTTGTAATAATGTCACCTTCCTGTAAGCCTGCATCATCGGCTGCACCGGCGCGATCCACTTTCCCCAAGAGCACCCCTTTAAATTCTTTTACATTAGCATTAAGATCAAACTTTTGGGCATTCTGATAATCATACTCGATAACTTTACCTCCAAAGAGTGCTTTTTGGGCCACGCCATGTTTAATTAAATCGTTCACAACTTTTTTAGCGATATCAACGGGTACGGCAAAAGCATATCCTGTATATGATCCTGTCCTGGAAAGTATAGCAGTGTTAATCCCCACCAGGTCCCCATTTCCATTGACCAGCGCCCCACCACTATTACCAGGATTAATAGCGGCATCAGTTTGTATAAACGATTCAATTGGGAAGCGAGCATCAACAATATTGATCTTACGCCCCTTAGCGCTTACGATGCCCGCTGTAACAGTTGAGGAAAGGGAAAAGGGATTACCAACGGCTAGGACCCATTCACCAACGGCAAGATTTTTTGAACTTCCAATGGTAATGGCGGGCAAGTTTGTCTCCTTTATTTTAAGCACTGCCAGGTCGGTGGAGGGATCAGTTCCAATCAGTTCTGCTTCATATGATTTTTTATTATATAGCACCTGAATTTTATCGGCTGATTCAATCACATGATTGTTGGTTACAATATATCCATCAGCTGTAAAGATTACGCCTGATCCACTGCTTACCTGGGTTTGTGAACTATTGCCACCAAAAAGTAAATCCCAATAGGTATACGCGGATCTACCTTGCGTAATGCTGTTTATGTATACGACACTGGGAGTAGCTTTGCGTGCTGCCATACTGAAATCAACAATTTCGGGTGAGTAGCCGGACTCAACAGGTTCCAAAACATTGGGTTTAAAAACTTCAGCAGGTTGGAAGTCGGATACCTGGTATTGCTTTTCTTTTTGCTGACGGGACAATTTTTCTGCCTGATAAGTGGAGAATACATAGGCACCAGCCAGTCCTGCAATAAATCCAACTACTATTGTTTTAAGTATATTCATAAACTGAATTTTAAGACTCCAACGATCAATTCACTGAGATGTTACTTTTCTTGATGCCGTGCCATTTAAATCAAAAATTATCCCAAAAGTAAAAAACCGGAAGGATTGTCAGGCAATAAGGCGTTTGCAGCCACGATAGGTTAACCTTACTTTTGCGTGCTATGGGTATACGTTCTGTACTGGCTAAACCTTTTGCAGCTTACATCGCGAAAGAAACAAAAGAATGGTCATTAAAACCTGTTCAATATCAACTCAATACTTTCAATCACTTAATAGAAGGCGGTAAAGAAACACTTTTCGGTAGGGAGCATGATTTTGGGTCTATCCAAACCCATGAACAGTTTAAAAAGCAAGTGCCAATACGAGACTATGAAGCATTGAAGCCCTATGTTGAGAAGGTTTTACATGGCGAGTCTGACATTCTGTGGAAAGGCAAGCCGGCCTATTTTGCAAAGACATCTGGAACAACATCGGGTACTAAATACATTCCAATTACAAAAGAGTCCGTACCCAATCACATTAACAGTGCGCGTAATGCTTTATTGAGTTACGTGCATGAAACCGGGAATGCATCATTCCTTGATGGAGGCTTAATATTTCTTTCGGGGAGCCCTGAACTCGATGAGAAAGCCGGCATTAAAACCGGAAGACTTTCTGGCATCGTGAATCATCACGTACCATCATATCTGCGGATCAACCAAAAACCAAGTTATGCCACCAATTGCATTGACGAGTGGGAAACAAAACTGGATAAGATCATAGACGAAACGATCCATGCCAACATGACACTGATCTCAGGCATTCCTCCCTGGGC
>JAHEMS010000453.1 GCA_024643595.1 Bacteroidota bacterium | reverse complement strand
CACTCGTCCCAAGTTGTAGTCCGCATACGACAAAGCGCCAGCATAAACTTCCATGAAGCGTGCATAAACCTTCTTTTGATCGGCAGATAATGTCTCCCAATCCGGAATATCACTATCCATAGGCGTAAGCTGTGTGTTTTGTGGAATGACTCCAATTTCCTTTTGTTTTGCTATGGTTGCCTCTCGCACTTTGCCCCAACCCTGATCGAATTTGCCTTTGTATTTATCTATCCACTCTTTTGGCGCGTGATGAGGTGCATGGGCAGTACCCGTGCAATAATACATGAAGAACGGTTTATCCGGAGCAAGAGAATTTTGCTTTCTTAAATACGTGATGGCTTTAGAAGCCATATCGTCATCTAATATATAATCGGGATCTCCGATATAAGGATCAATAGGTGTGGTGTTTTCATACAATGCGGGTCTCCATTGGTTTGCATCGCCCCCAACAAATCCGTAGAAATACTCGAAGCCCAGGCCTGAAGGCCAAAGTTCGAAAGGACCTGCAGTGCTTGATTTCCAGTCAGGAATATTATGCATTTTTCCAAACCACGACGTATTGTATCCATTTTGCTTTAGGATTTCGCCAACGCTGGCTGCACTCCTTGGGACCAAGCTATTATACCCGGGAAATCCGGTTGCAAATTCAGTAATCACACCACTTGCTACATTGTGGTGATTACGACCTGAAATTAAAGCAGCACGGGTTGGCGAACACAATGCCGTTGTATGAAACTGATTGTATCTTAATCCGCGTGAAGCCAGCTTGTCAAAAGTAGGCGTGGCAATGGGTCCGCCAAACGTACTGGACGCTCCATAACCTACATCATCCGTCAGAATCAAAAGTACGTTAGGAGCCCCTTTCGGTGCAGTTCGTTCAACGGGAAAATCCGAAGTTGATTCAGTGGCATTCTTACTGATCTTACCTTTAAAATCCGGCTCTGGGTAAGGCAACACTGTACCATCATTCGGTATGGAGCCGCTGGGGTTGGTTGTTGAGGATTGCTGATTACAGCTACTGAGCATGGTACTAAAAATGAGTACTGCCCAAAAGCCAATAAATTTTGATCGAGTGATTTTCATATGGGAAATAGTTTATTACTGAATTTTCGACTTGGAAAGCGAATTTTTTTGCGAAAGTAGATCTTTTGTAAGAGTTAATAAATGATAAAAGTCTTTTTATTCGCTAATCGTTACTGTTCGTATTTGTAGCCAATTCCTGTCATACCAGCACAACCACCAACCAGGAATATTGACACTTTGCCTTGATCTGTTGCATTAATCATGAATACAACATAAAACACCTCTGTTCGCATAACAGTGTGCTACCCTGATTGAAAAACTATTTCCTAAAATAGTTCAATTAGAAAAATCCCCATATGCGTTCAATCATCCAAAATGAAGCCACACTACCAATGGCATAAGGTGGCACCTTTTTGAACCAAACCGGCAAACCAATATTTACCTTGGCTAACAACGAAATAAAACTAATAGCTATTATCACGAAGGCCACTTGTCCAACTTCAACTCCAATATTAAAAAATAGAAGTGCCCATGGAATATCCATTTGAGGTAACCCTAATTCAACCAAAGCTCCGGCAAATCCAAATCCATGCAACAAACCAAATATGAACGCCACAATCCAGGGATAGCGAGCTGTTAATCCTTGATGTCCATTGACGCCATGCACCAATTCAACCGCCAGAAAAATGATGCTTAAAGCAATCACCGCTTCTACCGGAGGACCAGGAAGGCCAACAAATCCAAGCGAAGCCAATGATAATGTAATGCTGTGTGCAATGGTAAAAGCTGTTATCGTTTTAAGGATCATCCCAATCCCTTTTGTGAGTAGCAGTAATGCCAGGACAAACAGCAAGTGGTCAATACCCAATAATATATGTTCGATGCCTAATAATAAATAGGTTTTGATTATGCTGAATCTATCCGGTGTCACCGGAATTAAATAAACAGGATTGGAAGGTTGAACTCTGGAAGAATATTGAATGCCATTGTTCTTTTTAATAGAAATCAATACTTCAATAAGCGTTTTATTCAATCCGTTGAAATGCAGTTTTTGCCCCTCTATTTCATGGCTTATTCTTACCTTATACGTTCTGCGAAGATTGCCGGGAAACAGATTGGATTGTTCATCAATAATTGTCCAATTGTCAGGCAGTACTGGAAATATTTTTGGAATCCCAGTGCCTAATGCAGGCACGTTCCATACAATTTGATAAGTGACGCTATCTTGTTGTGTTATGCTAAAATAAGCAGGTCTAACTTCGTGAGCACAAAGCGTCAGGTTAGCAAGCAGCAGAAACAAAATAACGCTAATACTTTTTATCAAGGGCGGTTTTTAAATCTTTATTTCCGATCTCAAGATTTACGGAATAACTCTTCAGAAGTGAGGCAATCAGTGATTCTTTGAAATCATTAGTGGCATCAAAATTATAATCCACACCCACCTTTTCCCTTACATCCTCAAATGAATAATAGCCTGGAGTCTTTCTTTCAGAAATATAAATCAAATGGAACCCGTATCCTGATCTCAAAGGACCAACCCACTTATTGATTGGAAGTGAATCCAAAGCCGCTTCGAACATAGAGCCGAAATCGCTACCTATTTTTAATGAACTCTCATTTATATATTCAGCGGGTAGAATAGTTTGGTCTCCTTGGGATTCCGGTGATTCGGATTTTAACGCCTGTAAAGCATCTGTCTTTGCAGACTTTCTATCCTCATTAAAGAAGACTTGCTTTAAGGAATAGTATGATGGTTTTTTATAATTCTCTTTGTGCTCATCATAATAGGACTTTAGAATTTCTTTCGTAGGCTGAAGAGTTTCAGACATATTATTGGAAATAAATTCCATTTTCTGAGCCAATCTACGTTTTACAATTTCGTCATTATGATCAAGATTCATTGCCAGTGCTTCTTGATAGAATAACTCTTGTTCAACATATTGATCGACCAATGCAACTAATTCTTCTAAAGTAGGTTGTCTGTTTCTTTGTAATTCCCATTTAGCGGTTAGTTCATTGATCAGATTATCATCAATTGAAATCTCATTTTTAGTAGGCTGGGGATTTAGCAAACCATATAACAAAAACAAAAATGCACCAATTGACAAAAAGTGAAATAAAGGCTCTTTTAAAAGTTTCTTCATCCCCTATTTAGGCGTATACCAGATAGGTGATGTATACGCTCTCTCTTGAAGAGTCAATACATCTTCTGTTGCCCCATATGGAAGTTTGCCTCCAAATACTTTTAAGTCGTAGGCTACCCAGGAAGGCGTTGGAATTTCAATGACACGTACATAATAAAATGCACGTTGATTGGGATCGAAATCCGGGTCTGACCAATACGTTCCTAACGTTG
>JAHEMS010000452.1 GCA_024643595.1 Bacteroidota bacterium | reverse complement strand
TTACTTAACAAAACTAATGACTTTCAGTTAATTCGATAGCATATCACCTTGCGGTTAAGCGACACAGCAATACAATTAATGGTAATTCAAGGCAAATCAATAATCCAATTTATTTTAACATCTTTGAATCCAATTTATTTTTTAAAACTCCCCACGCTATTATGAAGTATCTACCATTGATTTTAGTATTTCTGCTCGCATCCTCTCATATGACTTCCGCTCAGTTTTTATGGTTTGAATCTAAGTATGAGTGCAGCTCAAAGGACCAGGCAGTTCTTGATCTTGGTGAACAGAAGTTGACTGCTGCACTCGATGAAATGATGAAGGAGGGGAAGGTGTTTAATTTTGATAAAGACAGAGCTTCAAAAGATGACAAGATCATATTCAGCTATTATTTACTGGCCGAGGATGAGGCTAAGTTCAAATCAATAAAAAATGAATGGATGAAGCGGGCTGGTGATCATTCACTTAAAGCATTCTGGCAGGCTTGTCCGGTCAAAAAAGATACGTTAATTAATAAAACGAAGATCATGTTTCCGGTGATTAAGGATTTCAGCTCGCCAGTAGCCGTGGTGCCGGTTATCGATGAAATGCCCGATCCAAAAATAGATTACAATATTGTTGTTGATTTTACAGTTTTTCCAACCATGAAAGGCAACAAGGAAAAGATGGACTCTTCCAGAAGCAATTGGGGGCTTGGAAACGTAGGAAGAATTTATAATCTGCATGTTGCTGCGGGTATTCCAAAAGAGAAAGTAAAAATGGTTATCGCTGTACATGGAGCAGCAGCAAGGTCATTTCTCTCGAATGAAGAATATCAGAAAAAGTACAAGCGGGACAATCCTAATCTTTCAATTATTAAGGAACTTAATAATGCCGGTGTAAAATTTCTGCTTTGTGGCCAAAGTGTAACGTGGATGGGTATGACAAAAGCAATGTTGGTGCCGGAGGCGAAGCTTACGTTAACGGCACAAACCACACTCACATCTTACCAGATGAAAGGATTTGCAACATTATACATGCACAATGATTGAACTTTTATTTGTAAAAAAATGAGGCGATGCGCTGCACCATTGGATGATAATGATCTCAGGCAACGCTACAAATTAAGCCTTTTCATTTCCTCTACAGCATAATCAACAGCCCGCGCGGTGATGGCCATATAAAACAAGGATGGGTTTTGTGTTCCTGTGCTGGCCATGCTCGCGCCATCGGTTACGAACACATTTTTGCACAGGTGCAGCTGATTCCAGCGGTTTAGCATGGATGTTTTGGAATCTTTCCCCATGCGCACACCGCCCATCTCATGTATGTCGAGACCGGGGGCTTGTTGACTGTCGTGTTGCTGTATGTTGGTACAACCAGCTGCTTCCAACATTTCCGTACTTTGCTGTAGAAAGTCCTTCACCATCTTTTCATCGTTGTCATCATAATCCACAGAGGTAATTAAAAGAGGAATTCCCCATTTGTCTTTTCGATCTTTACTTAACCGCACATGATTAGTTTCCTTAGGAAGCGTTTCACCTTGCATAGACATATATACCTTCCATTCTCCCGGTGTAGCAATGGATGTTTTTAAGCCCACACCAATTTCATTTTCACTGGATCCGCGCGAGCGGTATGCTCCGATAAAAGTTAAAAATCCACCAACATAATCAGTATCCTGTTGGTGCAAGTTTCGATAGTTTGCCATGATAGGCTTTGATGGGCTCCGTCCAAAATAATATTGATCATCAGGTCCATCGTAAGAAGCGCTCAGCGAACCCCGATAGTTATGAAAAATGATATTCTTGCCAAGAAGTCCATTATCATTGCCCAAACCATTGGGAAAACGGGATGAAGTGGAGTTCAATAAAATCAGGTTGCTGTTCAGACAGGCCGCGTTCACGAAAATGATACGTGCTTTAAATTCATGTATCTCGTGGGTGTTGGTATCGATTACGCGAACACCAGAGGCATTTCCTTTTTGTTCGTCATAGATGATGGAATGGACTACAGAAAATGGTCGCAACGTAAGGTTGCCAGTTTTTTGTGCCCATGGCAAGGTGGCTGACACTGAACTAAAATATCCGCCATACGGGCAACCACGCGTGCATAAATCGCGCGCCTGACATAGGCCTCTCCCCTGCTTCAAATGAATTTCCTTTGGTTGAGTCAGGTGCGCACCACGTCCTTGCACCATGAATCGATCTTTGTATTTGCTTCCGATTTTTTGTTGTAATTCTTTTTCAACACAGTTCATTTCGAAAGGTGGAAGAAATTCACCATCGGGCATCGCCTCAAGTCCATCGCGGTTGCCACAGATACCGGCAAAAATCTCTACATGTGAATACCATGGAGCAATGTCGCTGTAGCGGATAGGCCAATCGATACCGTAGCCATATTTGGCCGGTGATGTAAATTCAAAATTGCTCCACCGTTGTGACTCGCGTGCCCACATGATCGACTTGCCGCCAACCTGATAGCCTCGAATCCAGTCAAATGGTTTCTCCTGCACATAGGGATGATCTTTATCCTTTACAAAAAGATGCTCGGTTGATTCATCAAAGGCATAGCATCTTCCAATCACCGGGTTTTCTTCCATTACCGATAATGGTAATTGTCCACGGTGAGGAAAGTCCCAGGGATTTTTCATTGCTGAAGGGTAATCTTTGATATGTTCAATATTACGTCCTCGTTCAAGCACCAGGGTTTTTAGCCCCTTATCACAAAGTTCTTTGGCGGCCCATCCCCCGGAAATTCCGGAGCCAATTACAATGGCATCATAAGTAGTAGAATCTGACATAAGATGTTGATTATGTAGATAACAAGTATAACATCTTGGAATGAAAATTTATAGTTTAAACGTATCAAGGGTGTCAGATGTATTCAGAGGGATAGTCATCGAATGAATTAACCGCCAAATATATTTTTCCTTACCCCACGCACGCCCGGGTGGGCTATATAAATACTGCCGCTGTCGGGATACATGGCGAGTTGTTCGGGTGTGAAATTTTCTCTTGCCGTAGTAATGAAGAGCTGATCAAAGTTTTTTCCGCCAAAAGCACAACTGGTGACCTGAGGGACCGGTATTTCAATTTTATCTAACAGTTTTCCTGTAACAGGATCCCACCGATATACACCAAATCCATTAAACTGAGCAATCCATAACATGCCATCTTCATCCATACACATTCCGTCTGGTGAACCATTTTCCTGTGGTATCATAACAGCAACCTTTTCAAAAGATATTTCACCTGTATTGCTGTTGAAAGCATAGGTTTTAACCGTTCTGGTAGGGCTATCGATATGATATAGGGTGCAATTATCGGATGACCAAACCAATCCATTCGGTATAGTAAGCCCTTCAAGTATTTTAGTTGATAACAAATCGGTATCAAT
>JAHEMS010000451.1 GCA_024643595.1 Bacteroidota bacterium | reverse complement strand
TGGATTCATGGTTGGTTTTGGTACTCGTTATGCTGGTGGATGTACCAGCGGTCATTCCATTATGGGTTTATCCAATTTGCAATGGCCTTCATTGATTGCAACCTGTTGTTTTATGGGAGGTGGATTTGCCATGGTCCATCTTGTATTTCCCTGGCTTATGAAAATAATCTGATTAAATAATCAATACACATGCAAACTACTAATGATGAATTTTTTGAAACCGCGGTAATAATTCACCCCGATGAATGCGGAGCTTCAAATGACCAGGTTAAACCAGAATCGTTGGTTATTTCCAATATTAAGTATCTCGGAGTGGGCATGTTTTTCGGATTGATTGCAGTTAAATCTGAAATCATTTCATGGTATCGTATTCAGGAGATGTTTCGTCTGCATTCATTTCATATGTATGGAGTGATTGGTACGGCAGTGGTTGTTGGCGCCCTCTCGGTTTGGGTAATCAAGAAATTCAATATTAAAACAGTACAAGGCGAAACAGTTGTTTTTCATGACAGAAAGTTTCATTGGGGTATGGTAATTGGCGGTTTTATTTTTGGATTGGGTTGGGCAATTACAGGAGCTTGCCCTGGACCAATTTTCGCTCAAATTGGAAGTGGTTTTTTGGTTATTTTTGTAACCTTGTTTAGTGCCATTGTGGGCACTTGGGTATACGGAATAGTACAAAAGAAACTGCCCCATTAGGTTTGATACCAGTTTGGTTTATTACCTAAATCGGGATAAATCAATGGTAGCCGATGGAAAATAAATCTCATCGTAATAAGCAATTTATAAGAATGATCAGCATGGCTTTATCCATGGTGATTTTTACGCTTTTATTATTGATGGGAATATGTTCGGTACTAATTATTGGTCCCAGGCAAATTACTTCAATCTTTAGTTCTAAAGAGATCAACCCCATTTCCATACCAGAGAAAACCAAACCTGTTGAATGGCGTGCGCCTGATTTATCCCTTATTCCTCAGGATGAAACTGGACAATTAATAATCTATGGTCGTGAATTGATTATGCATACTTCAAGATATCTGGGCCCTCATGGCTCTGTAATGTCTATGAGTAATGGGATGAATTGCCAGAACTGCCACCTGGATGCGGGAACCAAACCATATGGAAATAATTATAGTGCGGTGGCTTCAACGTATCCCAAGTTCAGGGCTCGGTCAGGCAAAGAAGAGAACATTGAAAAAAGGATTAATGATTGCTTTGAAAGAAGCCTTAATGGACAATCGTTAAAAGTAAACAGTCATGAAATGAAAGCGATTAAAGCCTACATTCAATGGGTGGGAAAAGATGTAGATAAGGGAAAATCTCCAAAGGGTGTAGGACTAATGGAACTTACGTATTTGGATAGACCAGCCAATGCTGAATTGGGAAAATTGGTATATGAAAAACACTGTGTGCTTTGCCATGGTGTCAATGGTGGCGGTCTTCTTTTGGCTGACAGCAGTGAATGGCAGTATCCTCCGCTATGGGGAAAAAAAAGTTATAACATAGGCGCTGGTCTATATCGACTTTCTCGATTCGCGGGCTATGTAAAAGCCAATATGCCTTTGGGCACTACCTATGATGCCCCAATACTTACAGATGCGGAAGCCTGGGATGTTGCCGCCTATGTGAACTCATTACAACGACCGTTTAAAGATTTAAGTAAGGATTGGCCTGATATTTCGAGGAAACCAATCGATCACCCCTTCGGTCCATTTGCAGATGATTTTGATGAAACACAGCACAAATTTGGACCCTTCATACCTATTCAGGAATCGCGCAAGATTCTATCTTCATCCAGGAAATAAAAGGCATCTTAAGAATTGTATAAATGCAGCATTGGTTGCAAATGCTTTATTTGCAACCAACGCCGCTTATTATTTAATTTTTAGAGATTGGGTTGTTTACTTGTTCAACAGCTAATTTTTTGGTGCAGAAAAACCAATCGTAACAGGTAACATTCTCGTCTTTGCTTTCCATGCGCTCTTTCGCAACTCCACAAGATCCTGCTGTCGGAACAATAACATCATCACCAGGTCTCCAATCGGCAGGAGTAGCAACACTGTACTTATCGGCCGTTTGCATGGCTATCAGTGCTCTTTTCAATTCGTCAAAATTTCTGCCTAATGTTAGCGGATAGTAAATTATGGCTCTTACTATTCCTTTTGGATCAATAAAGAAGACTGCGCGCACGGCTTTCGTACTACTTTCTCCCGGTTGAATCATTCCATACCTTTTTGCAACCTCCATCGTAATATCTTCTACCAGTGGAAATTTGACTTCCATATTTTTCATTCCCTTATATTCAATCTTGTCCTTGATGGTCCGCAGCCAGGCTATGTGGCTATAGAGTCCGTCCACCGATAAACCAACAAGTTGACAGTTTAATGCGTTAAACTCATTTTCCATTTTTGCGAAGGTCATAAACTCTGAGGTGCAAACGGGTGTAAAATCTGCCGGGTGGCTAAATAATATTACCCATTTTCCTTTATAATCAGTAGGGAAGTTGATTTCACCTTGCGTGGTGATTGCTTTGAATTCAGGAGCTTTTTCTCCTATGCGTGGAATCGATATTACTTGTTCGCTGGTTTCCATATCATTATTTTAAATGGTGATTAATTTGATTAATATTTTTTGTGCTTATAATATTTCCTCTTGAACATTTTATTACAGCGTTATTCGAATCCCCGATGACCAAAAGAAACCCCTCGTAAGAGTTTCCTGAACTTCACCTTGATCGTTAACCAACGTAGCTGGATTCACTGGAAACGTCCAAGTGGAGGAAGTAAAAAGTCTTATTTTATTTATTTTATACGTGAGTTGTAAACTGGCTTCATAATCTAAAATTTTGAATTGATCTGATTCTAAAATTTCTGAAGACGGTGTAGTAGTTATAGTCGGTGTGCTAACTCCCTTGCCTTTACCATTTCCTCCAATACCCGTTTGCACACTTCTATATTTATAGTATTCATTGTAGTACTTCTGCGAACCCGCATTCATGTACAGCGAAGGAGTTATTAATAGATTATTATTTAATGTGTAAAACGTTCGTGTTATTTCAGCACCCAGAAATAGGTCAGTACTCCCGCTAAAACCAAGACTGGCATCTCCATATAAAGCGAAAGCATTAAAGTCATACCCTATATAACTATTCAGGTAAGTGCTCATTTCTGCTAATACGTTGTAGCTGAGATCGCTGAAAAAGTAGTGCGAAATAGATGCGCCAAGGGTAAGCTTGTTTATATAATAATTGTATCCACCTGAAAAGGAGATCATATCTATCCTCCCTTCATCTTTTGCGGTGAGATACGAAACTGAGCTCCTTATAAAGAATCCTGATTTATGATAATAGGAAATAGAAGGAGAAAGATAGGGAACTTTCGCGGAATCG
>JAHEMS010000450.1 GCA_024643595.1 Bacteroidota bacterium | reverse complement strand
ATATTTTCAAATATAATTCTTAACGGATTGCAATCAGGCAAAGGCGAGAAAGTGACAGTTCTGGTAGATGTGATTAGCCTGGAAAAGGATTTTCAGGTGATCATCAAAGACAATGGTAAAGGAATTGAATCTGAAATGATTAGCAAGGTTTTTATTCCTTATTTCAGTACAAAACAATCCGGTTCAGGATTAGGGCTTGCCATCTCCAAGCAAGGTATTGAACAGAGTGGGGGCGAAATATGGTTTGAAACAAAACCGAATGAAGGAACTACGTTCTTCATACGGCTGCCACGAGTGAGCTAGTTCAATCTTATTCGTTGGGAAAAACTACCATTCAATTAGAACGTGCCGCTCTTCAGGTTCTTCATCACCTTATTGGTGAACACAAAATCATCCAGTTCTTGCAACCCTGAATTCATGATTTCATGATTGGTTCCTTCCCACATATTCTCTCCCTTATTAAGGAACATGATTTTTTCTCCGATTCCCATCACGGAATTCATATCGTGTGTTACCACGATGGTGGTGATATCAAATTCATGGGTGATCTCCATGATTAATTCATCAATAACAACCGATGTTTGAGGGTCTAATCCGGAATTCGGTTCATCGCAAAATAAATAATTGGGATTGTTAACGATTGCCCTCGCAATGCCCACTCTTTTTTTCATCCCACCGCTGATTTCAGAAGGCATCTTTTTATTAACTCCTTCCAGGCCTACCCGTTGCAAGCAAAAATTGACCCGTTCGATTTTTTCCTCGGAAGACATTTTGGTCAGAATCGTCAGCGGAAACATTACATTATCTTCTACGTTTTTCGAATCAAAAAGGGCTCCGCCCTGGAAAAGCATGCCAATCTCTCTCCGGATTTCGGACTTCATATCTTTATCGGCTTCGGTGAAATTACGCAAATCATAAAACACATTTCCAGTATCCGGCTGGAGTAACCCCACAATGCATTTTAGCAAAACGCTTTTTCCTGTTCCACTGGATCCGATAATAAGGTTAGTTTTTCCCTTGTCAAATTCTCCACTGATATCCTTTAAGATGGTCTTATCAGCAAATGATTTAGATATTCTGTTAATCTTGATCATAGACTTTATAGGAGAAGATAAGCTAAGAAATAATCAGCTAGCAATACCGCGATGATGCTTGTGGTCACCGCTTGGGTGCTTGAAATTCCAACTTCCAGTGCACCACCCTGTGTGTAATATCCTCTGAAAGATGAAATGGAACTGATCAGGAATGCAAATACAAATGACTTTATTAATGCGAAGGTGATAAAGTATTCATTAAATGAATACCGGATTCCATAAATGTACTCGGTAGGTGTCAGAATTTCAGTGAGGGTACCAGCCAGGTATCCACCAATCATAGAGCAAACCGCAGCAACAATAACGAGCAACGGAAACATCATCAGGGAGGCAACAATTTTGGGAAGTACCAGGTAGGAGGCAGAGTTAATACCCATTACTTCCAATGCGTCTATCTGCTCGGTGATCCTCATTGTGCCTAACCCTCCTGACATACTGGATCCAACCTTGCCGGCATAGATAATCGCCATAATCGTCGGCGCCAATTCCAGTACAGTCATTTCTCTGACTACCTGAGAAATCACAAATTTAGGTACAAAGGGGCTCACCAGGTTTGCCGCCGTTTGCAGGGTGGTTACTGCGCCCATAAAGGTGGATACCAGCATGAACAGCAAAATGGATTTAATTCCGATTTGAATGCATTCTTCCAGCGTCAAATGATAATAGGTGATAAACGTTTCGCGTCTGACAAACATAGACCCTAAAAACATCATGTAACGTCCAAAACCCTTCATGTAGTAAAGTTCAAATGCTATATTGCCCAAAGATAAAATAATTCCAATGAACAAGTTAGTAGTTGTTACCGGAGGCACGAAAGGCATTGGACGTTCAATTATCGAACGTTTTGCAAAGGAAGGATTTGATATTGTTACATGCGCGCGAAACCAGTCAGATTTGAACGCGCTAAAAGGTGAGGTTGAGAAAAATTTTAACGTTGGAGTTTACTTGTTTGTCGCTGATTTAACGGATAAGAAGCAAGTACAGCGGTTTGTGGATTTCGTAAATAATTTAAACCGGCCGATTGATGTTCTGGTTAATAATACTGGATATTTTGAGCCTGGACAAATTACAGAAGAACCGGATGGTATTCTGGAAAAGATGATTCATAGTAATCTTTATAGCGCCTATTATACAACCCGTGGATTGGTTGGCGGCATGAAGGAAAGAAAGTGGGGACATATCTTTACGATTTGTTCCATTGCCAGCATTAAAGCCTATCCTAATGGTGGCTCATATGGCATATCCAAATTTGCCCTACTTGGATTTACCAAAGTATTGCGTGAAGAGCTAAAAGAATTTGGGATTAGGGTAACGGCTGTCATGCCGGGGGCTACGAAAACAAGTAGCTGGGATAGCAGCGAGCTTCCCGAGAGCAGGTTTATGAAGCCGGAAGATGTCGCATCATCAATTTATGGTGCATATTCACTTTCGAAAAACTCCGTGGTGGAAGAAATCCTGATCAGGCCACAACTGGGTGATATTTAAGTTTTTAAATGGGCGAACAAAACCCACTGCAAAGGGTTAACTTTGTATAAATTAATTATTTCGTGAATAGTCAGATTGCCCAGCTTCAGCAGTATTGTAATAGCCTCGTCCGTTATAGTCGAAGAAAGACTCGGGTGGTTAATATCGGGGACGTCCCAATGGGAGGGGAGAACCCAATCAGAATCCAGTCCATGACCACCGTTGATACCATGGATACGAATGGTTCAGTGGAGCAGGTTATACGCATGGTGGAGGCAGGATGTGAATATGTGCGAATTACAGCCCCAAGTTTAAAAGAGGCTCAAAACCTTGATATCATTAAAAAAGAACTACGGGCCAGGGGATATAGCGTTCCTCTGATAGCCGATATCCATTTTACCCCAAATGCTGCAGAGATGGCGGCCCGGATCGTTGAAAAAGTAAGGGTTAACCCAGGTAATTATGCGGATAAAAAAAGATTCGAAGAGATCGAATATACAGATGCTACCTATCAGGCAGAATTAGATCGCATTCGTCAAAAGTTCACACCCCTGGTGAAGATTTGTAAAGAGCATGGAACCGCCATGCGTATCGGCACTAACCATGGATCACTATCGGATAGAATTATGAGCCGGTATGGCGACACACCACTAGGTATGGTCGAATCAGCCCTTGAGTTTCTCCGCATCTGTGAAGATTTGAATTACTACGACATTGTACTTTCTATGAAAGCCAGCAATCCACAGGTGATGGTGCAGGCTTATCGGCTACTGGTTCAAAAACTGGACACGGAAGGATTTCAACCTTATCCACTTCACTTAGGGGTTACTGAGGCAGGTGATGGAGAAGATGG
>JAHEMS010000049.1 GCA_024643595.1 Bacteroidota bacterium | reverse complement strand
TGTTTCAGGGTGACGAAATTGGTATGACAAACACGCACCTTTCTGCTGTCAGTGAATCTAAAGATATTGAAACACATAATGGCTGGCGTGAAGCCCAAAATAAAGGTATTGATGAAGCTGACTTTCTAAAAGCTGCCAATTATGCCGGCCGTGATAATGCGCGAACACCCATGCAATGGAACAGTGCGCTGAATGGAGGGTTTTCTAAAGTTACACCCTGGATGACGTTGAATAAAAATTATACCTACATCAACGTGGAGGCTCAGGTGCATGCGGCTGATTCAATACTCAACTACTTTAAAAAGATGTCTCAATTCCGCAAGACCAACCCGGTGCTTACTTACGGAACCTATCAGCCTGTCCAAGATACGAATGATTCCCTCTTCGCTTATTTTAGAGAAAAAGAAGGAGAAAAATTGCTGATTGTTCTTAATTTTTCTGATCAGGTTATTAACTTACCTGACTATTTAAAGTCTGCTGTCTCTGAACGATTAGTGGGTAATTATGAAGATGGTGGAAACCCCGATAACGTGCGCGCCTGGGAGGCAATCATTTATCGTTGTTTAACTTAATAACGTAATTTTTTATGAATACGAATCTTTGGGGAATCGATCTTGGAGGCACAAAAGTAGAAGGCGCTGTGCTTCAATCAGCTTCCGATCCCAATGTGTTGTTTCGTGATCGTCTGCCAACCGAAGGGCATAAAGGCTACGAGCATATTTTAGGACAGATCAAATCTGTGGTAGACAAAATGGAAAACGAACTAGGATACCGTCCAAAGAAACTTGGTATCGCAACGCCCGGCACGCTCGATCCTGGTCTAGGTCTAATGAAGAATAGTAACTCTACGAATCTCAATGGTAAACCGCTAAAGACTGATCTTGAGCGTATCCTGGGGATGGAAGTACACATGGCCAATGATGCCAATTGTTTTGCACTGGCAGAAGCCAATATGGGCATCGCGAAAGAAAAATATCCAAATGCAAAAGTTGTTTTTGGTGTAATACTCGGCACTGGTGTAGGTGGAGGCGTGGTGGTGGATGGCAAAGTAATTAACGGATTGCAAGGAATAGGTGGGGAGTGGGGTCATAATTTTTTGGATGAATCCGGTGGACCATGCTATTGTGGAAAGAGCGGTTGTGTTGAAAAAGTATTGGCTGGACCTGCTTTGGAAAAATATTATGCTTCAGTCAGCGGACAACAAAAATCACTAAGGGA
Source organism: Bacteroidota bacterium (assembly GCA_024643595.1). Lineage (GTDB taxonomy): Bacteria > Bacteroidota > Bacteroidia > Cytophagales > Cyclobacteriaceae > ELB16-189. Next base: position 11,613 of record JAHEMS010000049.1, on the reverse strand, counting down.
AGTATATGATCTTTATCAGGCAGGCACTGACCCTTATGCAAAGCAAACTATGGAAAGGCTATCTCATTTCTTTGGACTTGGAATGAGTGTTGTCGTTAACATTCTGGATCCTGATGTGATTGTAATTGGTGGCGGGGTAGGCAATATTGATATTATCTATTCGGAGGGTGTTGATGCGTTGAGAAAATATGTATTTAATAACCGACTTGACACCCCAGTGCTGAAACCGAAACTGGGTGACAGTGCAGGAGTTTTTGGTGCCGCATTTTTAGTTGCTTGAATATGAAAAAAATAGCTGTAGTAGGACCTATTCCTCGTGACCATATTGTCACGCATCAGGGCGATCTCATTCAGAAGTGGGGTTGTGTTACGCATCCCGTTATTGCCTTGTCTGTATTGGCAGGCAATGATCTTGAAATCATACCGGTTTCACATGTGCGTACGGTTGACAAGGATAATGTGGCGGAGGTATTTAAAGGCTACAAAGGCATAAGTCTCAAGCATGTTACATCAGCATACGATCAGGGTGATATCATCAGCCTTCGTTTTGTTGATCAGAATAACCGTCTTGAGCGACAGACTGGATTTATGGATCCGATATTGCCTGCCGATATGACGAGCTTGCTGGATTGTGATGCCTTCGTTTTTATTCCCATCAGTGACTATGAAATTTCACTGGATACGCTCAAATATTTAAAATCTAAAAGTAAAGGAACCATCATATTTGATGCACATGGACCAACTACGGCTTGTTTGGTCAATGGTGAACGGCAACGAAAATTCTGGATTGACCGTGACCAGTGGTTGCCCTTTATTGATGTATTGAAGATGAACCTCGAAGAGGCACACGCCTCATGGTTTAAGAAAGAGTATGAGAGTAAAGATTATTCTGAGCTGGAATTAGACAGAGCAGAAATAAGAAAATTTGCCGAACACTGCCTCTCCTTAGGAGTAAAATGTGTTTATGTAACACTCGATTCCAGGGGTTGTCTTACCTTTTATAAAAAACGGGGTGGCGTCATCGTTGAAGAACTGGTTGCTTCAATTAAAGTAGACAGGGTAATTGATACTACCGGTTGCGGAGATTCATTTGCCGGAGGTCTTTCTTATGGTTTGGTGAGCAAGGCTAAGGATTACATTGGCGCAGCTAAATATGGCAACGCCTTCGGTGCGCTGCGTACGCAAGGAAAGACCTTTGATGTATTTAAGCCGTTGGAAGAAACTAATCAGATAATTGCAAATGGTCATGTTTAATTTCCTTTCTAAATCGTTCTCCCCGGCATGATAAGAGCGGCTATTTTTGATCTTGACGGTGTAATCATCGACACGGCCCATTATCATTATATCGCATGGAAACGGTTGGCTAGCGAGTTTAATATTAATTTAACCATTGAGCAAAACGAACGGTTGAAGGGCGTGAGCCGTATGCGTTCACTCGAAATCATTCTGGAGCTGGGCCATATTCAACTATCCGAAGAAGAAAAAGAAAAATTAGCAGTTCGAAAAAATTCCTGGTTTATCGAATACATTGAGTCGATACGGCCAGAGGAAATTTTTCCGGGTGTCATAGCACTCATTACGGCATTACGAGAGAAGCATTTTAAAATTGCACTCGCTTCCAGCAGCAAAAATGCGCAACGTGTTATTGAGCTTTTGAAAATAGCGAACTTGTTTGATGCGATAGTAGATGGCACGATGATCACGCACACCAAGCCGGATCCGGAAATATTTTTATTGGCTTCATCTCGATTAGGCGTGCCACCCGGAGATTGTGTTGTATTTGAAGATGCCGAAGCGGGGGTAGAGGCAGCTTTGGCAAGCGGCATGAAATGCGTTGGGGTCGGCAGCGAGGAGCAACTAGGGAAAGCACATAAGATAATCGCCAAAACGGGCAACTTTGAATTGAATATGCTTAATGAACTATAGGTTAGCGGTTATATGGCCGAAACAATATCATCGTTAACACCCGCTAATAATTTGATTACTGAAATTTGAATAATCTCTTATGAAACAATATTTAAAACAAGACGAGTGGAAAATTATCGAGGAAGGATTGAATCCACACTACAACCAAATTTCTGAAAGCGTTTTTAGCCTGGGTAATGGCCGGATGGGGCAGCGCGCTAACTTCGAAGAAGATTATTCCGGTGAAACGCTTCAAGGCAGTTATGTAGCAGGTGTTTACTATCCCGACAAAACTCGTGTTGGTTGGTGGAAGAATGGCTACCCGGAATATTTTGCAAAAGTGTTGAATGCCCCAAGCTGGATAAATATTAAACTTAAGGTTGAAAATCAGAGACTGGATCTTGCAACATGCACGGTCGAAAATTTTGTTAGAGTCCTGGACATGAAAACGGGATTGCTTCAACGCTCATTCGTAGCAACATTGCCCGGTGGAAAAAAAGTAGCTGTTGATGCGAAGCGCTTTTGTTCTATGGCTGATGGCGAAATTGGAGCTATCCGGTATCAGGTTACTGCGCTTAATTTTTCTGGAGAAATATCAATTGAGCTTAGCGTTGATGCGGATGTAGTAAACAAGGATTCCAATTACGATGAAAAATTCTGGAATGAGGTGTATAAAGAAGCACAAACTGGTTCGGCCATCGTAACCGCGGAAACCCGCAAAACATTATTTCATGTAACGACCGCCATGACGTATGCCATTCACTCGGGTGGAAAGCCTGCCGCGATAAAAGTAGGCGAGAATATGAGAGAGAAATATGCCGATAACGTGGTGCAAACTGAAATAAAACAAGATATACCGTTGGTGATCTTTAAATATGCAGCCGTGTTGTCGTCAGAGAATCATGCGAAGGATAAACTGGTAGAGCATGCCCGGGCTAAATTAACGGAAGCGCTTACGGCAGGATTTGATTCCTTATTTGAACAACACGCGAAGGTGTGGGCGCACAAGTGGGAGGAATGTGATATTACCATCGATGGAGATATTGCAGCGCAACAAGGCATACGATTTAATATATTTCAACTGACCCAAACTTATACGGGTGAGGATGAGCGCCTCAATATTGGTCCGAAAGGATTCACCGGAGAAAAATACGGTGGTAGCACCTATTGGGATACGGAAGCATACTGTTTGCCTTTCTTTTTAAGTACAGCGGAAGAGAAAGTAGCACGTAATCTTCTGGTCTATCGCTATAAGCATTTGCCCAAGGCAATTGAAAATGCACAGAAACTTGGATTTACCGGTGGGGCTGCCTTCTATCCCTTTGTTACTATGAATGGTGAAGAGTGCCATAATGAGTGGGAGATTACCTTTGAAGAAATTCACCGTACCAGCGCCATGGCTTATGCCATGCGTGATTACGTTGACTATACGGGAGATCAGCATTACTTTACTGAATTTGGACTAGAAGTATTGATCGGTATAGCTCGATTCTGGGAGCAGCGTGTGAACTGGTCTTCTGATAAAAATAAGTATGTAATTCTGGGAGTGACGGGTCCTAACGAATATGAAAATAACGTAAACAACAATTGGTACACGAACTATCTTGGTGCCTGGACCTTACGTTTTGCACAACAAGCTATCAATTATGTGAAAGGACATGATGCAAAACGATATGCTGAGATTGTCGCCAAAACAAATTTCAATGAGAAGGCGGAAACTGAAAAGTGGAAGCACATCTCCGATAACATGTACTATCCATATGACACCAGGAGAAAAGTAATTTTACAGCAAGATGGATTCCTGGATAAGGAATTAATTCGGGCAGCAGATCTAAAACCGGAATTCAGACCGTTGAACCAGAAGTGGAGTTGGGACCGCATTTTGCGTTCCTGCTTTATCAAGCAAGCTGATGTTTTGCAGGGCATCTTCCTATTCGAGGATGACTTTGACCTGGAAACCATCCGTAAAAACTTTGACTTCTATGAACCCATGACGGTGCATGAGTCTTCACTTTCACCTTGTGTGCATGTGATCCTGGCCAGTAAGTTGGGCTATAAAGAACAGGCTTACCAATTTTATCTGCGCACGGCACGATTAGATCTTGATGATTATAACAACGACACAGAAGAAGGTTGCCACATCACCTCTATGGCAGGCACGTGGATGAGTGTAGTGAAAGGCTTTGGAGGCATGCGTGTGCGCGATGGTAAATTGCACTTCACTCCGTTTATACCGGATCAATGGAAGTCCTATTCTTTCCGGGTGGAGTTCAGGGGGCGTGTGTTGAAGGTGAAAGTCTCCAACGAAAAGACGGAAACGATACTTGAACATGGTGAACCATTGGAGGTGATGATGCATGGCAAGCCGGTGTTGTTGAAGTAGGAGGTTAGTTGATATCGAACCGAATATTGCCTCGCACCAGCGAGGCTTTTTTATTGATTCGGGCATCTATAAAAATCAGGTGAATCAATAATGGAATACGCTCCTTGCCTTTTAATTTATGATTCCTATAATCTGAACCGATAATTCAGGGATGCCATATACGATTTACGATCACCAATTATACCCGCTTCCGTTCTTAGCATCCATCGCTTGTTAACTTGAAATTGACCGCCTACTATAAAATTCCACTCTTGTTCAGGACTTTTGTCCATCCCATAACTCACCACGGCATCTCCGTTTTTACTATCCAGTGCGTTCATGAATTCAGGGAAAGCGGTTTTGTCAACTAATGCTTTTTCTACAGGACTGAGTCCGTTGTACCAGGTGTTATAATTGGCAACAATTTCATCTTTTCTATCCCATGTTTCCTGGGGTATGGCATCGGCCATGGTAATTGAACCTCTTGTTTCAGAATTCATTCTGGCCCGCATGCCTCCAATCCAGACGGCAATATTTCTTTCCGGTTTTTCTTTAAAGGCAAAAGTCTTACCCAGCCTGATACCCAATACTTTGGCGCGCACCGGGTTGTTGAGCAATTCAGGTTTTGTCCAGGTCCAGTTGGCATCTACTGATGTCCATAATGGACCTAAGCCAAAAGCTCCCATAAACCCAAACCCCGTTGTAGACATATTTTGAGTAACCACGGATTTCATTGTAATTGGCGCTGATAAATTTACTTCTGTAGTGGATGATCCCTTCCCAAATAAACCATACACATTCAAAAAGGGAAATAGCCAAACATCAGGTCTGAAATTGAAGGTGTTGGACTTATTTCTGTTATTCGAAAATTTAATGAAGTCAACAGGCTGAGTGGGTAAATCTACATTGGCAGACTTTATCCCCAATTGGAAATTGTCGATTAATATACCTTGATCAATCCAAATGTAATTGGTCATCGCCCCTATAGGATAGGGCAGATCAAAACCCAATTTATAGGCTTTTTGTCCAAGCAGCGGAAAAACATAGTTGTATTCCACCTGCTTGATGCTATCAATATACGCCAGTTGTTTTTTGCTCAGCTTACGTGATGCATATTGAGCGTGCAGCCCTCCTGAGATGAGAGAAGCAGCCAGGAACAATACGCTATACCTTACCATTAAAATTTTCATCATAAAACTATTCATGAATTGTTCCTACCGGAATTCTTCTAAAGAATTTATTTTTTCAATTCTTAGCTTACTTCAGTGGTTTGCGTAACTGCTTTTTGCATTGAACGAATTCCTAAATGATGTGGGCTAAAGGTCTATAAAAATAGAAAAATTTGAGAGGAAATTTGAAACTCTTCAAAATTAATACCTTGGAAAATAACGAAGTTATGATAGCGACCATGATATTTTTTTACAATACTTGGGGTATATGGATCATTACCATGAGATGGTGACATGGAAGTATGTTTACAATAGCTTAATTTTAATTCCACGAATATACAATTGAAATTCATCTCATAAATCCCTTCTGATGCCAACGAAAAATAAAAGACAGTTATCGGCAAGTCAACAAGAAGAACTGTTGAAAACACTGATAGATCGTTTTGAAAAAAATACCGCCAGGCATAAAGGTCTGGATTGGAATAAAATACTACCTAGACTAAAAGCGAATCCTGAAAAACTCTGGTCGCTGAATGAAATGGAAGCAACAGGTGGTGAACCGGATGTTGTGGATCATGATAAAAAAACAGGTGAATACATTTTCTATGATTGCTCAGCAGAAAGCCCAGCCGGGCGCAGGAGCTATTGTTATGATCGTGAAGCACTGGATGGAAGAAAAGAGAATAAGCCGAAAAACAACGTATTGGATGTAGCTGCTGCTATGGGTATCGAACTATTAACAGAGGAACAATATTGTCATTTACAAAAACTGGGGAAGTTCGATACGAAAACTTCAAGTTGGATAGTAACGCCACCTGCCATTAGAAAACTTGGTGGTGCCATCTTTGCAGATTTTCGGTATGGTCAGGTATTCGTGTATCACAATGGTGCAGAATCCTATTATGCCGCGAGAGGTTTTCGTGGCTTCTTAAGCGTATAGTATTTTGCGTATAAAGTAAGCCGATATCACACTTTATTTCTTTAAATAATATGAATAGCATAAATCCAAAGGTTGATTTCTTTTTCAACAAAGCCACAAAATGGCAGAAAGAGTTTAATCAATTGAGAACGATCATTCTTGCCTGTGGACTGAAGGAGGAGTTGAAATGGGGGCAACCCTGTTACACATTAGAGGCGAGAAATATTGTATTAATGCATGGCTTTAAAGAGTACTGTGCACTTTTGTTTTTCAAAGGGGTGTTACTAAAGGATACGCATGGTATTCTCATCCAGCAAACGGAGAATGTGCAGGCGGCTCGTCAAATTCGATTCACGAATGGTAAGGAAATAAATAAGCAGAAATCAATCTTGAAAAGCTATATTCAACAAGCCATTGAAGTAGAAAAAGCAGGAATAAAAGTGAAATTAAAAAAGACTTCTGAGTATCATCTTCCTGAGGAATTTCACGAGAAATTGGTTGAAATGCCTGCCTTGAAAAATGCGTTCAGCGCATTAACGCCAGGACGACAAAGAGCCTATCTCTTTTATTTCTCACAACCGAAACAATCCAAAACCCGCGAATCAAGGATTGAAAAATGTGTGCGAAAAATTCTCGAAGGCAAGGGATTAAATGATTAAAGAATTTAATGAGAACATGGTGGTGTAAGAACAAACTGATTAAATAGTCAATACCCGACAATACCTGATTTTGATGATATTTTTATTACAGGATATTGAGGTTATTGTAGTCTACAATGGCGGCATCATAATCTTTTCAATAATTTCTATGTAAAACTTTAAGATTAACGATACATGAAAAAGGTCGACAGACGAAATTTTATTAAATCCTCGGCATTGGCTATGGCACCTGCCATAATCCCGGTGAGCATGATGTCATCTTCAGAGGCAATGGCCCGTGAAGATCAGGTAGCTTATCCCTTCGTCCGCTTCAGTGGTGATGGTAGATTTTACGAACCCGCCGAATATCTCAATGAACTCCAACAAATTCATTTAACCATGCCGATCAAAGGTGATAATTATGGACATGGAGGAGCGGTGGAGGCACTTGAAAAGAAGTTTGCAGAATTGACTGGCAAGGAAAAAGCGATTTATATGCCCACCGGTACCCTGGCTAACCAACTGGCGATTTCAGTATTGAGCGGAGATAATACCAAGGTATATGTGCAGGAGACTAGCCATGTTTATCGGGACGAAGCCGATGCTGCTCAGTCGGTGTTTAATAAGAGACTCATGCCGCTCGCAAAAGACGAAACGTATTTTACCGCCGCACAGCTTCAGGAAGCGATCGAAGAGCTTTCAACGACAGAAGTATTTCAAAGCGGGGTTGGAGCTGTGTCTGTCGAGAATCCTGTCCGAAGAAAATTTGGGGGTACAGTTCCGCTGGAGGAGATAAAAAAAATTAGTATGTACTGTAAAAGCCATTCTATCAAATTGCACCTGGATGGAGCGCGTTTATATTTGGCGTCTGCCTGGCAAGGCGTTTCAGTAATGGAGTACTCATCCTGGTTTGATACGGTTTATATTTCATTGTACAAATATCTGGGAGCCAGCGGTGGAGCTATTTTATGCGGTAATGCTTCCGTTATTGACAAAATGCCGCACCTCATAAAAATACACGGAGGCAATATGGCGAGCAACTGGACCAATGCGGCCATGGCTTTGCACAAACTGGAACGGATTGAGCAGCGATTTGCTGATACGGTGAAGCAATCTTCAGAGGTCGTGAATGGTTTGAATAGAATAATAGGAATCGCGGTAACTGGAATTGATCAGGGTACAAATATTTTTAATCTTTCACTCCAGAAAGAGATTGATGGAAATAAAATGAGAGACCGACTCTATAATGAATTTAAAATCATGGTTCGTCCACCCGATGAGAATAATAAAATTATGCTAATGATGAATGAAACCATTCTGTACCAAAACACTGCATATATTTTAAATGCTTTTTCGAAGAGTATTTCATAATGAATACAAGACTAACTCAACTATGAATTATTTGGTAAAGGGCAGTAATAATTTATTAGATTGATTGTTTAATTTGTAACCCCATTATGAAAAATTTTAAACTGGTTCTGCTGTTCATTGCCTTTGGCTGTAGCAATCAGAAAGGTAATTCCGATGAGGGAAATAATTTACCCCGCATTGCGATTGCTGGGTTGGCCATTGAATCCAGCACCTTTTCTCCGGCACAAACCGATGAGGAGGCGTTTCATGCCAAAACCGGTGATGATGTTTTTAGCTTGTACCCATTTTTATCACTGGATTCTTCGGATCGCAGGCAGGCAGATTGGATTCCAACATTAAAAGGCACTTCATTACCAGGTGGTATTGTTACCCGTGAAGCATATGAGTCGCTGGTGACTCAGATGTTGACGCTGCTTAAGCAAAATGGCCCGTATGACGGTCTCTTTTTTGATATTCATGGTGCCATGAGTGTAGTAGGGCTGGATGATCCTGAAGGTGATTTGATCATCCGTATCCGCGAAGTGGTGGGAGAAAAGACCCTTATTTCAACTTCGATGGATTTGCATGGTAACGTATCCTTTCGATTGGCACAAAACTCAGACCTGATCACCTGTTATCGTATGGCCCCTCATGAAGATGCGATACAATCGAAAAAGCGTGCCGTGGAAAATTTATTATCGAGGCTCAAAAGTGGTAAAGGAAAACCAGCTTATAAAGCATGGATACCAGTGCCGGTGTTGTTACCCGGCGAAAAGACAAGCACGCGTGTTGAACCCGGAAAAAGTTTGTATGCACAGGTCGCACCTGCAGCCAACCAGGATGGGATTGTAGATGCCGCCATCTGGATTGGTTATGCCTGGGCCGATGAACCACGCAATCATGCTGTGGTGATGGTGATTGGGGATGATAAGAATAGAGTAACCAGCACAGCCGAATCACTGGCGAATAGTTTTTGGAATGTGAGATCGGAATTTAAATTTATTGCCCCTACCGCTTCGCTTAAAGAAAGTCTCGACATGGCCATAGCCAGTGATCAACATCCCTTCTTTATTAGTGATATGGGTGATAACCCAACCGCTGGTGGAGCAGGTGATGTTACCTGGACGTTGAAAGAAATCCTAGGTCGATCAGAATTTAAATCAACTGATGGTCCTTCACTGATATATGCTTCAATACCCGGACCTGAATTGGTGAGTCAGGCAGTTAAGGCGGGTGTTGGCGGAAAGGTGGATGGATATGCAGGCGCGGCTATCGATAATCGCTTTTCACCACCTATTCGGTTGTCGGGAATTGTGACAGCGATCAACCAGGGCGATGCTCATGCAGAAACGGAAGTTGTAGTGAAGATAGGCAGTGTACATGTTATCGTAACTAAAAAAAGAAAACCTTATCACCTGGAAAGCGATTTCACTAAGTTGGGACTGGACCCGCGCAATACGGATATTGTCGTTGTAAAAATTGGGTATCTGGTACCAGAACTATATGATATGCGGGCCGATTGGATCATGGCGCTGACTCCCGGGGGCGTTGACCAGGATATTGAACGACTTGAATTTAAACGGATCAACCGACCGATGTTTCCGTTCGATAAGGACATGAAGGATCCAGACCTTAAGGCACAATTAGTACCGGTATCTGGTCAATGAAGAAATTTAATGAATCTATCATCGGGTCGCCGGTAATACTTGATTAGTGATTGGACTTTATAATAATTACCTTTCTACATGGAAAATATTTTACCTGACCCGTGCATTTATTTCAGCTTGATGCCATATCCATTCAGTGTTAATAATGAACCAATAGCTGTATAAAATCGATTACTTACCTTTTCTGAATTTCTAAAACATATAATCCCTAACGTATACCTATGAGTAGTTATCTCTTGTTTGTCATCATTATGGCACTGTCGGCAACATTCGCTTACATCAATCATCGTTTTATAAAAATGCCCTTTGTCATCGGTCTTTTTTTTCTATCGACTATTCTTTCAATGGTGATTCTAAGCAGCAAAAACTGGGACATCGAAGACTATTCTGCCATAAAAGACATTCTGGAACATGTTGATATCAGTAATTTGATACTCGAAGTTATGCTGGGATTCTTACTATTTGCCGGGTCGCTTCAAACACGTTGGGCGGATATCAAAAGTCAACTTAAACCAATTACCTTATTTGCGGTTGGTGGAGTTATTCTTTCCACGATGATCATAGCCGGTTTGCTCTACGTGGTATGCATCCTTTTTGAACTGCCTATCAGTTTTATTCACTGTCTTATTTTTGGCGCATTGATATCTCCTACTGATCCGATCGCCGTGTTAGGGATTTTGAAAAAGGCGAAGGTTTCGAAAAAAATAGAATCTACAATCGTTGGTGAATCGCTGTTTAATGATGGTGTTGGGGTTGTTATTTTTATTGCTTTGTTAGAAACTCTGAAATTAGGAAATAATAATATCGACTTCTCACACTTCGGTACCATATTTTTACAGGAAGCCGTTGGGGGTGGTTTTTTTGGATTATTGTTGGGATACATTTTACATAAACTATTAAAATCAATAGATGATTATGAAACCGAGGTGTTATTGACAATTGCTTTTGTTATGGGAGGCTATGCCTTGTGTTCTTACTTTCATTTATCGGGAGCGTTGGCCATGGTAATCATGGGTCTCTTTGTAGGAAATTTCCAACAGGACACGGCCATGAGTGACCGCACCCAACAATACGTTCATAAATTCTGGGAACTGGTGGATGTAATTTTAAATGCGGTGTTATTCATCAGTGTAGCCTTTCTTTTAGTTGTGATTGATTTTGAAAAAACGTATATCATCATTGGTGTGTTATCCGTACTGATTGTTTTATTCTCCCGGGTAGCTGTCGTGTATTTGCCGTATTTTATTATCCCAAAGTTTACGAATATAAACAACCATGAAGCCAAGCTTATCATATGGGGTGGACTTCGTGGAGGACTTTCACTCGCATTAGTTCTTTCATTACCTGAAGGTGAAGCCAAAGAATTATTAATGATAGCTACTTATAGTTGCGTGGTTTTTAGCATTATCGTTCAAGGACTAACCATTGGAAAAGTGGCCAAGCGATTGATGAAAGAAGAGTAGTTTGCCAGCGATAATGCGCATTTCGTTTATCCAATTTTACTTTGTACCTGCATCATGAATACTGTAATTAGATTTTCGACCTGGATTGGATGGCTGGCCATCATCATTCTTTCCGGATATTTTTTTCTGGATAATGTGGT
>JAHEMS010000449.1 GCA_024643595.1 Bacteroidota bacterium | reverse complement strand
CAAGTAATATACTAAATGAAACCGACCCCAGGCTGGCACATGTTGCCAAGTGGATACTTTCTGTGGGCGATGCAGCAGCCGTTGCCGATGTTAACCTGGACGGCCTTCAGGATATTTTCTTAACACAACCGCTGAAAGATATTGCCTGGCGAGGAAAGCTTTTTATCAATACGGGTAACTTTCAATTTCAAAAGGTAATCATCCCGGAACTGGAAAAATATTTGGATGATCCGGTGAAACATGGCCTGCCAGCATTCTCATTTTTTCTTGATCATGACAATGACGGGGATATGGATTTGTTCGTTGGTTTTGCCTTTGGCAAATCTTTCCTGTTTGAAAACAGGATGATACCGGAAGGGAAATTGCTGTTCAAGGAAAAACAAGTGCCATTTTTAGCTGCCGAGCACACGGTTTGCCTCGCAGCAAATGCGTTTGATTTCAACAATGATGGCCACCTTGATATCTTCCTGGCCAATACATTGCAGACTCATTTCCCAGGCTACCCTTTAAAAAAGGAAGTAGTGAATATTTTCAAACTTCCTGAGCCCGCCTTCCCTGGCGATGAGCGAATGTTTCAATTCATGCATGAAAGCTGGCACAATGCCAATAACGGGGGTTTGAACCATTTGCTGATAAACACCAGGGATTCCATGGCATTCACACCCATGACCACCGAGAGCAGTCGACTGATTGAAACCCGGTGGAGCCTCGGCGTGGGCACCCTGGATGTTAACAATGACGGCTTTACAGATATCTATGTGGCGAATGACTTTGGCCGGGACGACTGCTACCTCAACATGGGTGGCCAATACTTTGAACGACAGCAGGGAAAATTTTATGGAGACCTGGGACTTGATACCTACAAAGGAATGAATGTTTCCGTGGCGGATTTCGATGGAAATAAAAAGGAAGACATCTACGTAAGCAATGTTCATCATGCCATGCAAGCTGAAGGCAGCCTGTTGTGGATGAACTTCACTAAATCAGGCGCTACGAAAGCAGACTTTACGGAACAGGCTTCCAGGTTAAATGCGTTGAACACCAATCGTTTTGGCTGGGGTGCCGCTGTTGGTGACCTTAATCTGGATGGTTGGACAGATATTATTCAGGCCAACGGCATGGTAGATGCAGCGTGGGATCCCAAGTTTGACAAACCAATGGATTACTGGTACTACCAGGCTCAGATAGCCAGGACAGGACCTGAGGTGCATAGCTTTGCCAATAAATGGGCAGATATTCGAGGATGCTATATCTATCCCAATGAGCCCGACCGCATTTTGATCAACCATGAGGGCAAAGGTTTTGTGGATTTTTCAGAGGCATTGAAGTTCAACCATAAGGTAAACACCAGGGGCATTGCCGCTGCTGACTTTGATAATGATGGCGATCTGGATATATTGGTAACAGACCAGTTCGGATCTCCGCTTCTGTATCAAAACAAACTGACGGACCGCCAGTGGATCGGCCTCCGCCTCATTGGAAATGGCGAATCAACAAATAGGGACGCCGTTGGGACCAAAGTTTGGTTGGAGTACAATCAAAATGGCTCGAATCAGGTGCAGTATAAAGAGGTAAGATTGGTTAATGGCTTTAGTGCAATGAGCGATACTCGCCTGCTTTTTGGTCTTGGAAATGGTAAGAACCATATTGATAATTTGAAAGTAATGGTACAATGGCATAATGGAAAGAAGGAAGAGTTTGCCATACCATCCATGAATACTTACATGGATATTTATCAGGACGACCTTGCCCAACAGCCGAAGTTATAAAGCTTAAAAGATGAGATTGAAAAATCAAAAAGATAAACGGACAGTGATTTTTTTGCTGCTGATTGGTGCCGTTCGACTTTGTTTTTGGTGGAATTCACCAGGTTACTTTCTGGCTTGGTTACCTTTAATAATTGCCATTACATTTATTTTATACAGCATCAAACACAACCAGGTTCATTTACCCGTTTTCGATTTCAAATTTTCAAACAGGATATTTGAGTTTCTATTGGGTGTGTTCACGGGCACGAGCACTCATGGCGTTTATATCGTTCATGTTGTCAACCATCACAAGGAAAATGACAGGGAGGAAGATTGGGGAAGTACGCGTCATTTCCGCCACCATAACATAGAGTTCATCAATTATCTCCGGTATATCCTTTCAACTCCCCTCTCCTTTTTTAAGGAAAAGCGCCAATGGATACGCAACAAGTCTCATCGATCGGAAGCCAGCCTTAGTAATCATGAATCGTGGATGATATTGGTAACCTATTTCATCTTGATGGTGCTGAAACCAGAATCAACTATTTTGTACATAATCATACCCAACATACTGGTGCAGTTTGTTTTGGTCAGTTTCAATTATTTTCAGCACCGCGATTGTGATCCATCTTCCCGGTACAATCATTCACGAAATTTTACAGGAGCGCTGCTGAACCTCATGACATTCAATAACGGGTATCACACTGCACACCATTTGTTTCCTGCTGCACACTGGTCAGAGTACAAGGAGATACACAGCAGGATAAAACAACACATCAGTTCGGATTTGATTGAACCCAATATCTTTCAATATTTTTTTAGAAGAGTTACTCTTCGCAAATTACAAGCTACCCAACGTAGTGATCAGGAAGCCATGTTTCCCCTAAAAGCAAGTCATGACAGGAATGTATGAGTCTTCCGGACATTTGACAAATCACTGGTATGCAGCCTGTGAATCAAAAAATGTCAGGTCTGAAAAACCAGTGGCAGTTACCATTTTTGAGAAACCGATCGTGGTATGGAGGCTGAAAGACGGCAGTCTGACGGCACTGTTAGACCGTTGCAACCATCGTAATGCTCCATTGAGTGATGGCAAAGTGGTGAACAATTGCCTGGTGTGCCCTTATCATGGTTGGACTTATGATCATACCGGGCAATGCGTTGAGATACCTTCCGAAGGACCTCATGCGGAGAGAATTCCCAACAAGCGTGTTGAATCTTTCCCCATTACTGAAGCATATGGATTGGTTTGGATTTGGATGGGCAAGGAAAAGGTTACTACGGAAAAGCCTTTTGAAATGCCTGTGATGAAAGAGCTTGGGTGGCACAGCTATTACATGAAAACAGAATTCAGTAATGGGGTAACTGACCTGGTAGAAAATTTCATGGACGTTCCACATACGGTGTTTGTGCATAATGGGTGGTTTAGGGACAGAAAGCAAATTTGCATCAAAGCAAAAGTCGAGCGAACTGCTGACAGTGTCCTGGTCACCTATGATCAGCCTAATGACTCCATTGGGTTTTCTGGCTGGCTGGTAAATCCAAAAAAATTGCCGATGCAGCATACCGACAATTTTTACATGCCGAACATTACACGAGTCGATTATATTTTTGGTGAACGGGAAAGAGGTTTTATCATTACCAGTACGTGTACTCCCGTAAATCCCTCG
>JAHEMS010000448.1 GCA_024643595.1 Bacteroidota bacterium | reverse complement strand
TACCAATGCAGGTTGGAATGCTGTATATGATTTGCGTGCGATCAACACAAAAAATCCACTTCAACTTAACTATAAAGCCAATGTTTACCAGAATACTGGCGAAGAATGGAAGAATGTTAAATTGAAATTGTCGACCGCCAATCCTAATCAAAGCGGGCTTAAACCTGAGTTGAATTCGTGGTACCTTGACTTTTACAATCCTATCGTTTATGAGTCAGAAAGAAAGAATAGGGAGAGAATGTATAAAACTATTCCTGCCCAATCCGAGGCTGCCCGGATGGAAATGAAGCCGGATGAAGCACTTATTCAGGCACAATCTGTTTCTGATTTTATAACGAGTAAACAAACTTCATTAAATACGGAATTTGATATATCCCTTCCATATACTGTTTCCTCTACTTCTAAGCCAACACTTGTAGATATTCGTAATTATGAAATGAAAGCTTCCTATTCCTATTCTGTAGTGCCTAAATTGGATTTGGATGCCTTTCTTATTGCAAAAGCTACAGGTTGGGAAGATTACAACCTGTTACCTGGTGAAACAAATATTTTTTTCGAAGGGACATTTGTCGGTAATTCCTACATTGATCCCAACAACATTACAGATACATTGTTTGTTTCCCTTGGTCGGGATAAGAGAATCATTGTAAAGCGTGAGAAAATGAAAGACCTCACGTCAAAAAGCATGATGGGTAATTTAAAGAAAGAAAATTATACCTGGGAAATCACGATTCGTAATACCAAGACTGAGCCAGTAGGAATTCATATTGAAGATCATATTCCAGTTTCGCAAAACTCACAGATTGAAGTTAGTTTGATTGATAGCGGAGGTTCCAATTATAATAAGCAAACGGGTAAGTTGACATGGGATTTGGTGGTTACACCCGCTGAAACCAAAAAAGTTACTTACAAATTTGAAGTAAAATATCCGAAGGATAAGCAGATCAGCGGACTGAACTAATTCGTTTCCCGTAGATGATTTGATCCTGATTGCATACTTGCCAGCACCCCTTCTTTTAATGAGTAGGAAGAAACTCTTAGGTGATCAAACGCGAAGTTGATGAGTAGAAATTTAATGAGGCAACAAGCCACAACAATCATATCAACTCTTAGTTCAATCATACCCGGAATTTGCAGTCTTGCGGCACGGTCTCGTATAAGTAATTCATCATAGATCTCATCGAAAGCGTCTATAAGAAATGGAGTTTCCGGTGAATCCAAAAGTGGTATTTTATTTTTACAACAATAGATGTCACTCAGTGTATCAAAGGTGCCGGATGAGCCTATAAGCGTTTTAGGATTATGTTTTTTTAGTTCAGTAAAAAGTGAAGAAAGTTCTTGGGTGAAGAAATTGAAAAGTGTTTCCACTTCATCTTTCGTAATGGGATCATGCATGCGATATTTCTCCAGCAACCGTTGGCCCCCGATTTCAAAACTGTGGCTCCAGCATATTTCGCTACTATGGCCGATAATAAATTCAACACTTCCTCCTCCAATGTCCATGATCAGGCATTTATCTGACCCCATGTCAATCGCCGCCCTGGCACCTTTGTAAATAAATTCTGCTTCTTGCAGACCAGTTATGATTTGAGTTTTTATTCCAGTTTCCATTTCGATTCTTTTCATTACCGATTTTCCATTTCTTGCGTTACGCAAAGCACTAGTGCCAAACGCAAAAGACGTTTCAATACGGGCATCAAGAATAGTATTTTTGAATCCCTTCATGGTATTAACGGCACGTTCGATAGCTTCAGGGGTGATATAGCCACTGTTGATTCCACCTGCACCAATTTTCACGGGTATTTTTTCACGATGATTAATGATGAACCCTTCATGCGTAATGGTGGCTAACATAAGATGAAAAGTATTGGTACCCATATCAATAATTGCCACTTGCTTCATAACGCTGATTTCAATCGTCAAGATACCATAACCGCCCTAACAATAGCTATATTTGAATATTACAATTTATTAATTATGGCTAAACGGAAAGTCAACGCTGAAGCACTTCAACCTAAGTTTGATGAGTTGGAAAGAAAAAATATGGAATCTCTTTTGGGTGGTGGAGAAAAGCGTATTGTGCAACAACATGCAAAAGGAAAACTTACGGCTCGTGAGAGAGTACTTCTCTTGTTGGATGAGGGATCGTTTGAAGAACTAGGAAAATTTGTTATGCACCGCAGTAAGGATTTTGGTCTGGATAAGGAACATTACTTGGGCGATGGTGTTGTTACTGGTTTTGGAACCATTCATGGAAGATTGGTCTACGTGTTTTCACAGGATTTCACAGTATTTGGAGGATCACTTTCTGAAACCCACGCGGAGAAGATTGTGAAGATTATGGAACTCGCCATGCAAAATGGAGCACCTGTGATTGGCTTAAACGATTCTGGTGGTGCGCGTATTCAAGAAGGCGTGGTTTCACTTGGAGGTTATGCTGATATCTTTTACCGGAATGTAATGGCTTCCGGTGTAGTACCCCAGATCTCAGCCATCATGGGCCCATGTGCCGGTGGTGCAGTTTACTCACCAGCCATTACTGATTTTATTTTCATGGTTGAGAATACTTCATTCATGTTTGTTACAGGCCCCAATGTGGTGAAGACAGTTACCCATGAATCCGTTACTCCTGAGGAATTAGGTGGAGCATCCACCCACAGCACAAAAAGCGGAGTAACTCATTTTGCATGTGTAAACGAAGCGGAATGTATCAACCAAATCAAGCAACTGCTTAGCTACCTACCGCAAAATTGTGAAGATTCAGTGCCAATTCTTCCTTATTCTGAATCGAATGAATCCAGACCTTCTTTAAATGAAGTTATTCCAGTCAATCCAAATCAGCCTTATGATATGCGCGAAGTGATTACCGGCGTGGCCGATGATCAATCCTTTTTTGAGGTTCATAAAAATTTTGCTGAAAATATTGTGGTGGGTTTTGCACGGCTGGCGGGAAGGAGTATCGGGATTGTAGGTAATCAACCAGCAGCACTTGCCGGGGTATTGGATATTGATGCGAGCGTGAAGGGCGCACGGTTTGTCAGATTTTGTGATTGCTTTAATATTCCAATATTGGTTTTTGAAGATGTGCCCGGATTTTTGCCCGGAACAGATCAGGAATGGAATGCCATTATCACGAACGGGGCTAAATTGTTGTATGCTTTTTCGGAGGCCACCGTTCCTCGCGTGACGGTGATTACACGAAAAGCTTATGGTGGAGCTTATGATGTAATGAACTCCAAACATATCGGAGCTGATTTAAACTATGCGTGGCCTACCGCGGAAATAGCTGTGATGGGCGCAAAGGGCGCTTCTGAAATTATCTTTAAAAAGGAAATCGCAGAGGCAGAAAACCCTGAGGAGAAGCTGAATGAAAAAGTGGATGAGTATACTCGTAAATTTGCTAATCCATATCGGGCGTCTCATCGTGGT
>JAHEMS010000447.1 GCA_024643595.1 Bacteroidota bacterium | reverse complement strand
TGATTCCTGACCTAAAATCTGCCGAATTCGCTTCTTTGTCTTTGCATTCATATACTCCTGCGCAATCAGGCCGGTCGCCCGATGCCCGGTTGCACCCCACCCGAATCCTTCAATCGTTAAGGAACAGACAATCAAAAAAATAACTAACCTTTTCATGACTTATTATTAAAGTACGCAATATTAGAATTTTCACCGTGATAAAAATTTTCAATGGATAAGATAAAGGTTAAATTTGGTTTAAATGGTATGAATAAGAAGGTAAAACTTACCGCCTCCCTAGTAGCCAATCCGTTGTTTTTGAAGACAGGAATGAATTATTATAATCTTTAATTTAGTTGAAGTATTTGACCTTATCATCTCAAAAAAAATCCAATATGACTAACCGTCAGGCGTTGTTTCTCGATTTCGATATTAAAGCCCAACCCGACGAAGTCACTTGCGGACCCACCTGCCTGCATGCTATTTATCATTACTTTCATGACCCTGTTGAACTTAAAGAAGTGATTCAGGAAGTAAAGAGCTTAAAAACCGGCGGGACGCTGGGTGTTATGCTGGGTAATCATGCGCTGCACAGAGGATATAAAGCGCATATATACACGTATAATTTGAATGTATTTGATCCGACATGGTTTAAATATTCCAGTGCCAAAATAATTGCCAATCTTAAACGACAAATCCGTTACAAGCATAAAAGTAAAAAACTCATTGTCGCGTCTAAGGCCTATATAAAATTTCTGGAAGCCGGAGGAAAAGTCTTTCAAAAGGAATTGAATGCTGACTTAATTAAAACCTACTTGAAGCAATCAAAGCCAATTCTAACCGGACTAAGTGCTACTTACCTGTATGGCACTATGCGTGAAACAGCGATCAATAATAAATATGACAGTATCCGTGGTGAGCCGGTTGGTCATTTTGTAATTATTAACGGATTCGATGAAGAATCAAACACGGTTTATCTTGCTGATCCGATGAATCCCAATCCTCTCAAAAGTCAATACTACAGTGTAAACTTTGATCGTCTGATCAACAGTATCATGCTGGGAATTGTCACCTATGATGCCAATATTTTAATTCTTGAACCCAACAAGTAATTCATGCCAAAACTTATTGTCGTCGAAAAGCCGGAATCATGGAAGTTCAGTCTTCATGATGTTGATGTGATTTCTGCGGACAAGTATATTACGGAAGTTAATTTTCAGGCTAAAAACTTAAAAGTAATTAACTTATGTAAATCGTTTCAGTACCAGAGCGAAGGCTATTACGTATCGCTTCTTGCCGAAGCACGAGGTCATAAAGTATTACCTGGTGTATCTACTATTCAGGACCTAAGGTTCCCCTCTATCCTTCGTGATGATTCACTGGAATTCGATGAACTCATTCAAAACACCTTGAAGAACGAACCCTATGATCGGATAGAATTTAATATCTATTTTGGCCATGCCAAATCGGAAAACTTAAATCGCCTGGCTCTTCAACTTTTTCAAATGGTGCAGGCACCCTCTCTGCGGGCGGTGTTTTCAAAAAAAAATAAATGGGTATTGCAAAACATTCGACCATTGAGTTTAGGCGAAGTATCCGAAGCTGACCGCCCACTTTTGGTGCAGTCGCTGGAAAAATATCTGCAACGCAAACGTGAATTCAGACCTGACAAAAAGAAATATGATTTAGCGATATTGATTAATCCAGATGATTCCAATCCACCGTCAGATGCAAGGGCCTTAAAGCGATTTTATCGGGCAGCCATTGAATCAGGGTTCAACACCGAGTTCATTACCAAAGATGATTTTGATCAAATTATTCAGTACGACGCGCTATTTATTCGAGAAACAACCAATGTTAATCATCACACTTTTAGATTTGCGAAAAAAGCTAAATCGTTGGGGCTGGTTGTAATTGATGACCCCGACTCGATTCTAAAATGTACCAATAAAGTGTATTTGAATGAACTCCTGAATTCAAATAAAATCCTTACTCCTAAATCAATCGTGCTCACGGAAGAAAATTGTGATAGCCTGAATGATAAAATGAGTTTCCCTTTTATTCTTAAGCAGCCTGATGGAGCATTTTCAAAAGGCGTATTTAAAATCAATTCATTGAACGAGTTCAAAGAAAAGCGCGTAAGCATGTTTGAAAAATCAGACCTCTTGATTGCCCAAGAATTCCTTCCCACTCCCTTTGATTGGCGGGTTGGCATTATTGACGGTCAAGTGATCTATGTATGCAAATACTTCATGGCTTCCGAACATTGGCAGATCGTAAATTGGAACAAGCAGGATAATACCCATGAGGGAGATGTAGAAAGTATCGCAGTAGATCAAGCCCCATCAGGATTATTAAAAACCGCATTGAAGGCTACCTCTTTGATTGGGAAGGGTCTTTACGGTGTGGACATGAAAGAGGTGGATGGAAAATTTTATGTGATAGAAGTTAATGATAACCCGAACATTGACGCAGGTATTGAAGATAAGATATTAAAAGATCGCCTTTACGAAATTATAATGGAAGTATTTTTAAACCGGATAAAGACTCAAAAATGAATGATGGTCCTTTTCATCTGTTCTATGGCTACGGTATTGAATTGGAATACATGTTGGTTGACAAAAATTCTTTACAGGTAAAGCCAGTTGCCGATCAATTATTAAAGTATGAGTTGGGGAAGATTGGAAGTGACTTTGAGAATGGGATGGTTACCTGGTCAAACGAATTGGTACTGCACGTTATTGAATTAAAATCAACCAGACCTGAAAGTGATCTTGAAGGTCTGGAGAAAGCTTTTACAAGAAACGTATCCAGAATTAATACAATCCTTGAAGAATGGAATGCTATGCTCCTGCCATCTGCTGCTCATCCTTTTATGAATCCGTATAATGAAACTAAACTCTGGCCGCATGATAACAGTGATGTCTATGCGTTGTATAACAAAATATTTGATTGTCGTGGACATGGCTGGTCAAACTTGCAGAGTACTCATTTAAACCTTCCGTTTTCGGGTGATTCAGAATTTGCAAAACTCCATGCTGCTATTCGATTGATACTCCCTTTATTGCCAGCTTTATGTGCCAGTTCCCCGATATTGGATAGTAAACTCACAGGAGCGTTGGATACCCGGCTTCAATACTATAAAAAAAATCAGTTAAAAATTCCGTCGATAACCGGGCAGACAATTCCAGAAGCTGTTTATTCGTACAATGATTATGACAAGGTAATTTATAGTTCGATTAAAAATGATATTTCAGAATTTAATCAAGATGGAATTCTTGATCCGGTATGGGTAAACTCTCGCGGTGCAATTGCAAGATTCGACCGTGGATCCATTGAAATCAGGATCATGGATATCCAGGAGAACCCTGCTGCCGATCTGGCAATCATTTCTTTAGTTACTGAACTAATAAAAGCGCTAGTCGACGAAAAATTCTCCAGTTTGAAGGACCAGATGAACA
>JAHEMS010000446.1 GCA_024643595.1 Bacteroidota bacterium | reverse complement strand
TCTTTTTTTGCCATATCATTCTTTTTTTCCGATGCCGCTTGCATATAGGTTTGTACAATGGGCATACATTCTTGTTGACTAATTCTCAATGTTCTATTCTCATAAAAATCTTTCAGGCCTTGCGATAACACTTCTATATCCAGGGAGTCGCCACCCTGATTTTTTAAATTGGATGCCATGATCACGCCCAGGCCATAACTGGCGCGTTGATGTTCAGTTTCTATCATCACCTCCCTGGGCTTTTTCAACTCCGTAATTTCACTATTAAGTTTTACGATTTCAGCTTTCAGCTGTTCTGCTTCAACCATCAGTTCTTTCTTGGATTGGCCAAATAGCGTTGAACTTATTAACATGACAAATCCGAATACAAATAATTTCATAATTCCATGATTTTAAATGAAGTCGCAAATAAAAGGAAAATAAACCTCCGTATGATAAACTGAAAAATAAAAAATCAACATCTTGCAAAAAGAATGAACGGACAATAGCATGAATCGGTTAAAAAAAGCCTTCCTGACTGCTATTTTCATTTTATTTATTGCCACCATCACCTCATATATGTTTCGGAATAAATTGATTTTCCAGGCCGTTAAATTACCGCATGATTATCAATTTGTGTTTGATCAACCTTTTGAAGAATACTTCATCACCACCCCAGATGACAATTCAATCAATGCGCTCTGGTTTAAACCCGTTAAGAAGGCAAAAGGATTGGTGATCTATTTTCATGGTAATGCCGATAACCTTCAGCGTTGGGGCCAATATGCCATCGATATTACGCAACTTGGTTATGAAGTATTAATGATTGATTATCGGGGTTATGGAAAGAGTAGTGGTGCACCTGCTGAGGAAATATTATACAAAGATGCCTCATTCATTTATCAGTGGGCCAGGGAAAAATCTGATCACAAAAAGATTGTACTATATGGTAGGTCACTTGGATCGGCAGTAGCCTCGCACCTGGCAGCAGAAGTGAACCCTGCATTACTCATCCTGGAAACACCCTTTGATGAGCTCAAAGGCGCGAATATTTTGCGTCATTTAGTGATGATTCTCCCGTTCAATGCAACGTTTTCCAATAAAGAAATGCTTGGAAAAGTGACTTGTAAAATAATAATCATCCACGGAACTGACGATTGGGTGGTCAGTTTGAAATCAGCTGAGAGGCTCAGGCCGCTACTGAAGGAAACGGACCAATTTATAATTATACCCGATGGCGGACATCGCAATCTCAGAAAGTTTCCACTCTATCACACTACACTTGCTTCCGTGCTTTAAATCCAAGGAAATCAAGTTCAATTATTTTGAAATTCAACGTGTAACCTTGTAGAAGGATGATGATAAAATGGGCCTCCGTTAGTGATGTGCCGGTGATCAGGTTTTCCGTTATCAAAATAATTCACTACTTTATAAGGATTGTGTAACCAATGGCAATATCCATTCTGATTATTCTGGTCGTTCTCTATCTAACCATTGGTGCCGTATTCTATTTTTTTCAACATCTTCTTTTTTTTAGGCCCGAACTCTTAACCGAGCACTTCAAATATCAATATCCATTCCCTTTTGAGGAGCTTGATTTTGAAATGGAAGACGGTGGTCATATCAATGCCATTTATTTTAAAGTTCCGAACTCGCGGGGGGTAATATATTATCTGAAAGGGAATTCGCGCAGCATAAAGGGATGGGGCAAGTTTGCCAAAGATTTTGTGAGCAATGGCTATGACTTTTTTATGATGGATTACCGTGGCTTTGGTAAGAGCCGGGGAAAACGCACACAAACCAAATTGTTTGATGATGCCCAATATCTCTATAAATGGCTGAAGGAGCGATATCCTGAAAATAAGATTACTGTATTTGGAAGGTCATTGGGTAGTGGCATTGCTGCGCGTGTGGCTTCCTGGAATCATCCCCGAATGCTTATTCTTGATTCCCCCTATTTTAGTTTTTACTACAACACCAGGCGATACTTATTTTTTCTGCCGTTGAAGTGGTTAATCCGGTATGACTTGCGCACGGATCTATATTTAAAAGCCGCTAATGGCCCCGTGCATATTATTCACGGCACCCACGATCGGCTGATTCCATTTAATCAAAGCGAGGCTCTTAAAAATTTATTTCCAGAAAAAATAAAACTTCATCCCGTGGAAGAGGGTCATCATAATGACTTGCCCAATTTTCCAGAATTCTTCGAATTGCTTTACGACATTTTGTACGTTGCTCCCGATGAGGTAAAAAGTAATTCCTTATGAAAGAAAAGAATCACATCGACTTCACCAGGGTGTTTGACATTCTTAGCTATCAGCAGAAAAAATATCCTCAGCGCAACGCATTAAATGGTAAGGAAAACGGCCAATGGAAACACTATGATATAGAAGAGATTATCCATAAGGTGGACCGAATAACGCTGGCACTGATAGATAATGGTTTTCAAAAAGGAGATCGGGTTGCCGTGATTCCAAAAACCGGAAGTCCGGAATGGATGATTGTTGATTTTGCCTGTTTACAAGCCGGGTTAATTCTTGTGCCAATCCATCCTACTTCAACGCTGGAAGAAATCACTTTTATTATCAAGGAAACGGAATCAAAGATGTGCATCGTCGCGGATGCGACACTCCTGGAAAAGGTTGCTTCCTTGAAGGAAACTACTTCCGGCAAAAAATTATTTCACCTGGAAGAAATTTTAAAAGGGTATTTTTTGCCATCAACTAATGTCGCATTAACCCCTGCCGACTCCGAAAAATTAGAATCGATTAAAAGTCAAACTTTGCCAGAAGACATACTGGCGATACTCTACACATCGGGGACTTCCGGAACACCTAAGGGCGTTGTATTAACACATAATAATGTAGTCTGCAATGTCAAATCCATGCTATCGATTTTACCCATTATTCCTTCTCACCATGTTTTAAGTTTTTTGCCTTTCAGTCATGTTTTTGAACGCACATCCTGTTTAACGTATATGGCTTTTGGCGCTGAGATATATTTTAGTCCAAGCCTGTTAGAATTAAATCTCGACTTCAAATCAGTAAAACCGTTTTGCTGTACCTGTGTGCCTAAGACATTGGAAAAAATGTATGATATACTCCATCAAAAACTTCTTCAAAAGAATGTCTTAAAAAGAAAAATCATCAAATGGGCCATGTTGGTTGGTGAAAGATATAAAGACAAGCGACGACAGGAAATTCTTTACCAGCTAAAACTATTTATCGCCCGAATATTGGTATTGAACACCTTTCGTAAAGCGCTGGGCGGAAAAATAAAATTCATTGCCGTTGGTGCAGCGGCATTGCGGCCCGAAATCGGGCGATTATTTTCAGCAGCCGGAATTCTAACCCTCTCTGGTTATGGCATGACGGAAGCATCTCCCTTCATTTCTGTTAACCGAACTGAGCCTGGTCTAAATCAATTCGGAACAGTAGGAATTCCGGTGCCGGGTGTCCAA
>JAHEMS010000445.1 GCA_024643595.1 Bacteroidota bacterium | reverse complement strand
GCTGCAGGTGCACACGCAACATGAGTAGTGCCGCAAAGGGTATTGATAATTCTAATAAATACCTCCACACGTTTTTATTTTTCAGAAACCGGGGCCACGTATAAAAGTAATTCAGATAGGCAATCAACATGGTAAATACTAATTGCACTGAAGCCGAAGATAACATTCGGCCCCAGTCATATCCGCGGTCTCTTTGAAACTGGCTGATCTGGTAAAGATTGAATGAAAGATATACACACCAAAAAGAGATGTGCAGGAGTATAACCCGTTTTCGGTGAAAGTAGGATTGCATGGCAACGATGATTTGATAAAATCTGTACAAATGTATCTTCCCTTTCCAAAGTCATCATATCAGTTGTAGTAATTTCGTCCAACTCTTGTTTTTAATCGACAAACTCCACCAAATCATAAACCTCCGGATTTGTCGAAAAAGCAGCCGATCAATCGAGTAATTTGACTGGATAGTCTAATACCTAAAAAGGCAATGGAACAAAAAACTTGTTTTGCAGTTTACTAAAGTGCCGAAAGCGCATTTTAACCGATTAACTATTTGTCTGATGAAAAAAATTATTACTCTTGTTTTATTCTTAGGAACCATCATTATTCTGCAGGCTCAGGATCAGAAGGGGAACGGCAAGATATCCGGCGTTGTTGCCGACAATGGAACAAATCAGCCCGTAGAATTTGCCACCATCGCTCTCATTGATGCTACGGGGAAAACCATAGATGGAACAATTGCAGACGTAAAAGGTAAGTTTACGATCCATAAAATAGCAGATGGTAATTATACGGTGACCATTTCATTCATTGGATATCAAACCATCACAAAAACGACTACCCTGGAAGGAAGGAAAAATGATATCGACCTGGGTACTATCAAAATAACTGAGGAAGCAACACAACTGAATGAAGTTGTTGTTGAGGGTCAGAAAGAACTAGTAGAAGAGCGTGTTGATCGCACCATTTACAATGCAGAAAACGATGCCACAACCAGAGGTGGCGATGCTACCGATGTACTCAAGCGAGTGCCTATGTTATCCGTTGACATGGACGGTAATGTGAGCCTAAGGGGCAGTGCAAATATCATGGTTTTGATTAATAACAAACCATCTACTATTATGGCCAGCTCTATTTCCGATGCATTAAAACAAATTCCAGCTGATCAAATTAAAACCGTAGAAGTGATTACTTCACCATCAGCCAAATATGATGCGGAAGGATCAGCCGGTATTATCAACATCATTACCAAAAAGAATACGCTGGAAGGTCTCACGCTGAATATTAATGTCGGGGCTGGATATCGCGGATCAAACCTAGGACTAAATGGTAACTACCGAAGAGGAAAAATGGGATTTTCACTGGGAGGTTTTGGAAGGGCTAATTATAACACGTCGGGTAGTTTTGAAAATGACCAATTAACATTGGATGGTCCAAATTCTTTCAGAACGGTGCAAAAGGCAGGAAACCGAAGCAATGGAATGTTTGGAAATTACAACTTAGGATGGGATTATGATATCAATAAGAAAAATTCAGTAACAGCGTCAGTCCGCTATGGGTTGCGCAATAATGTTTCCTATCAAGATGCCCTCACTTCACTCACCTTTGAAAACGGATCAACGGTGCCCTCCTCAACTAGTTTACGGGATGTGAAATCCAACAACCTTTCTAATACGATGGATGTAAATTTTAACTATACCCACTTATTTGATAAACCTCAGAGAGAATTCAGCATCCTTGCCCTATACAGCAAAAATGATCGCAACAACGACTTTACCAATACAATATATAATGCGTTAACCGAAGAAATTTCACAACGTATTAAAAATTTGAACCCTGGATTGAATGAAGAATTTACTGTTCAGATGGATTATCAATCCCCCATCGCCGACAATCAAATGGTTGAAGTGGGCGTCAAAAACATTCAGCGAAAAGCCCTGAGTGATTATTCTTATTTTACCGCTGTCGGCCCGGATGGAGAATATATTTTCCAGCCCAATCAAACACTTTCCAACCAACTAAATTATAATCAGTCGGTACTTGCCAGCTACCTTTCTTATACCTACAGCACTAAAATAGGGTATAGTCTAAAGACAGGTTTACGTTATGAGTACACAACAATAAATGCCTTTACCAAAACTGAAGCTGATATCGATATTCCAGAATACGGAGTATTGGTGCCCAGCATCAATGCATCTAAAAAATTAAAGAAGGGTACTCTTAAAACTTCGTATAACCGGAGAATTCAACGACCCTCGATCCAATATCTTAACCCCAATATTCAAGCGTCAAACCCCTTTAACCGCACGGTTGGAAATCCTTCTCTTGATCCAGAATATACCAACAATTTTGAGGCAGGATACAGTACATTCATTAACGGAACATCATTGAGTTTTACTGGATTTGTTCGCAACAGCAACAATGCCATTCAAAGCCTGCGCAATGTAGCCAGCGATACAATCATTACCACCTATGCTAACATTGGAAAGGAAAATGCCTATGGGATGAGCGTATTTGCCAATGTCAGCTTAGGTAAATTTTCAATCAATGGCGGTGGTGATGTCTATTATGCGGATTTGGCAAACAACGTTCCTGATCCTTTGCAAAACGCAAGCAATACGGGTTGGGTATATAATGGTCGTTTATTTGGTAGCTACGATCTGGGCAACAATTGGGCCCTTCAAGGCTTTGGTTATTTTCGTGGAAAGCGTGTTAATCTTCAGGGCTATCAAGGAGGATTTCGTATGTACAGTTTAGGAATAAACAAATCATTTAAAAGCAAAAAAGGGAGCATTGGTCTTGGCTTAGAAAACTTTCTAGCTCCTTCAATGAAGATAAAGTCTAAAACAGAAACACCAGTGATTATTCAAAACAGTACCACCGTGATGAATAATTTAAGCTTTCGTTTTAACTTCAGTTATCGCATAGGAAAAATGAGTTTTGATCAAACTCGCAGAAAGAGGAGATCTATTAGTAATGATGACATGAAAGATGGCGGTGGCGGAGATGGCATGGATAATGGAGGAGGCAATACAACCCCCGTACAGGGACAAGGCACGCAACAGCGATCAGATGCTTCCGGTGGAAGACCGCAACAAGTTGCCACAAAAACAGCAATAGAAGTTGATAATTCAAAAATCGATACTAATGCAGTTGTAAAAGCGGAAGGAACCTGGTCCTATACCATTGAATCACCGCAAGGTGGTGGCGGTAGTTTAAAAATAAATAAGGATGGAGACGCTTTCTCTGGCGTGATCATTAACAGCCGGAATAACCGTGAAGTAGCACTAAAGACTGTTACGGTAAATGGAAACGAATTAAGTTTCAGTTATGAGAATAGTTTTGGTGGTAATACCATGGAAGTAACTGCAAAAGGAATCATTCAAGATGATCAATTGACGGGCACTATGACAGTCGGTCAGTTCGGCTCTTTTCCAATGAATGCAAAACGAACTGAATAAAA
>JAHEMS010000048.1 GCA_024643595.1 Bacteroidota bacterium | reverse complement strand
CTAAGTGGCCTTAGTATTATCAAGATCAGGTGGAAAAACCGGTCAATCAAATCTGGGATAATTTTAAATGTTGTTAAGGTATCGGGTGGTAGTATTTTGCAATTTATTATTGGATCTGCGAGCTGGATATTTTTGATGAAATTAATGTCCACATTTGGAGATAATGCAGTAGCTGGATACACGATTGCGATACGAGTTTTCATTTTTACACTCCTGCCTTCGTGGGGTTTGGCTAATGCTGCCGCAACATTGGTGGGACAAAATCTTGGCGCTAAGCAACCTGAACGTGCGGAAACTTCGGTTTGGCGTGCTGCATACTTCAATTCGTTCTTTATGGCATTTGTGATGATTTTATTCTTGACGATTGCTCCTCAAATTATAGGAATATTCACACAACAACCTGAAGTATTACAGTATGGTGTTCAGGCCCTTAGATACGTAAGTCTTGGCTATATTTTTTATGGATATGGAATGGTAGTAGCTCAGGGCCTTAATGGAGCCGGAGATACATACACACCAACAATCCTTAATGTGTTTGGCTTCTGGATATTTCAAATACCATTTGCTTATTTGGTGGTCACTCAGCTCGACTGGGGACCAAAAGGAGTTTTTATCGCGATAGCTTTAGCAGAGACGCTAATGGCCATTGCCGGGATTATCATTTTTCGTAGAGGGAAGTGGAAGACCGTAAAGATTTAGTCGTTGTTGGATTACCAATTCCTAATTGCTACACTCCGATCAGTCATTTTCTTTTTTCTTAAAGGCAGATTTGAAAGCGTTTTCAAATTCAACCGCTGCCTTCTTTAAGGAGTTTTCCACTTCTTTCCAGCGTTCTTTATTCCCGGCTTCCTTTTTGATTTTTTCGGCTGCCACTTTTAGTTCTTCATATTTTAGTTGCATATCCGTTTCAGCACGAGTTCCTGCCTCCTTTAACTCAATCAGAAACTGGTCCATTCTTTTACCAAATTCTTTAAAGAATTTTTCTGATTTTCCCTCCTGATTTGTTTCCATAACCAAATTATTTTTTCAACTTACTAAGGTAATAATTTCCAATGATTGATCAATCGGCCCATTTCACACATTCAACCTATCCTAAAGATCAGAATTCAACGAAGGAATAATTTAATTCACTTAGTTTTGGTCATTTGACGGTAACAAATACCTTTGAATTAGTATATGTGGAAAATTAAAATCATTGCGCTCCTGATTACTTTTTGTTTGGTGAATTGCGCCTCACATCAGCCCCAATCCTATAAACCTAAATACAAAAAGCCGGATCCCAATAAACCAATGCCCTGTCCTCTGAAGGATTGCTGAATAGAAATGAAAAATATTATTATAGCTATTGACGGTTATTCAGCATGTGGTAAGAGCACTACCGCTAAACAAGTAGCTAAGGAATTGAATTATCGGTATATCGATTCAGGGGCAATGTACCGATCCGTGACAAAGTATTTTCTTGATCATCATGTTAGTATTACCAATCCTAAGGAAGTTGTAAAAGCCCTGGATCAAATACGAATCTCATTTGTCGTTAACTCAAAGGGAAATTCGGAGACCTTTTTGAACGGCATAAATGTAGAAACAGCAATTCGCAAAATGGAGATATCTGAAAATGTGAGCCAGGTCAGCGCATTAAAAGCGGTGCGGATTGCCATGGTTGAACAACAACGCAAACTCGGCAAGGAGAGGAAAATAGTAATGGATGGACGCGATATTGGTACGGTGGTATTCCCTAACGCAGATTTGAAAGTTTTTTTGACAGCCGATATGCTTGTTAGGGCGTTTCGCAGGCAAAGGGAATTGCTGGAAAAGGACGACCTGGTAGATATTGATGATATCATAGACAATCTAAAAAAAAGGGACCAGATTGATAGTACCCGAAAGGAGAGTCCGTTAATTAAAGCCGAAAGCGCTATCCTGATTGATACTACTCATGTTACTGTCGATGAGCAGGTAGATGAAGTTATACGAATGGCTTTGACTAAGATGATACCGAAGGTCAACGGAAATCTTTAAACATCAATAAAATCGATGTTTTTCGCGTAATTCTTGTCTTTGACCATAGAATTTAATTGCTAATTTTGCCCCGTTCTAAACCAAATTATTGCCAGACCACCCATGGGCAAATTCATCAAACTTAAGAAGGGTTTTACTATCAACTTGGCGGGCAAGCCAGCTCCCAAAGTAGTAGAACTCGAACAACCTGAAACTTTTGTTATTAAACCCACTGATTTCCACGGCATTTATATGCCCAAACCAGTTGTGAAGGAAGGAGATTCCGTAAAAGCGGGGTCTGCGCTTTTTCACGATAAGAAACATGAAGAGATTATTTTTACTTCGCCGGTAAGTGGTGAGGTAGTGGAGATTAAGCGTGGTGAAAAAAGGAAGCTGCTGGAGATCAAAATTCTGGCAGATAAAAAAGTGGATTTTGAGCCATTTCAAAAATTTTCAGTTTCTGATATTGCTAATCTGCCGGCTGCCGATATTAAGAGTCAAATTCTAAGGTCAGGTCTTTGGCCGTCTTTTGTTCAACGTCCGTTTGGTGTTGTTGCTGATCCTGGACTAATACCAAAATCCATACATATATCTGCTTTTGACACACATCCGTTGGCACCAGATTATAGTATTCTTTTCAAAGGTCAGGACCATGCTTTCCAGGTAGGTGTTGATATAATTAGAAAATTAACCTCGGGTACTGTTCACGTTAATACGCACGCTTCCAGCGAACTTTCCACGGTGTTCTCACAGGTAAAGGGAGCCGATGTAAATAAATTTTCGGGCCCTCATCCATCAAGCTGTGTAGGCGTTCAGATTCACCATCTTGATCCAATCAATAAGGGCGATATTGTTTGGACCATTGGCCCATCCGCAGTTATCCAAATCGGAAAACTCTTCACTCAGGGAATTTATGATTCATCCAAAATTATTGCTGTTTCGGGTTCAGAAGTAAAGAACCCTCAGTACTATAAAACTCATACCGGGGCATCAGTAAAAAAGTTTTTGAACGATAATTTAACGAACGAACACGTAC
The DNA here is from genome assembly GCA_024643595.1 of Bacteroidota bacterium. Lineage (GTDB taxonomy): Bacteria > Bacteroidota > Bacteroidia > Cytophagales > Cyclobacteriaceae > ELB16-189. The sequence continues at coordinate 10,003 of JAHEMS010000048.1, read as the reverse complement.
GCGTAATCTCAGGTAATCCATTGACGGGAACCTCCATCGGGAAAGACGGACACTTGGGTTACTTTGATCAGCAGATATCGGTATTGCCAGAAGGTGACTATTACGAATTTATTGGATGGATTACGCCAGGTGCCAGAAAATTGAGTTTCCATCGGGCTTTAGGCTTATTCTCATTTTTGTCTCCAGGCAAAGAGCGTGTCGTTGATACCAATACACATGGTGAACCAAGAGCTTTTGTCCAAAGCGGGATATTTGAACAAGTGACGCCGATGGACATTCTTCCAACTCATTTATTAAAGAGCATCCTTGCCGAAGATATTGATGAAATGGAGGCATTGGGTATTTATGAAGTTATAGAAGAAGATCTTGCTTTGTGTGAGTTTGTCGATGTATCCAAACACAAGGTGCAGGAGATTTTGAGGGAAGGACTTGATTTAGTTCAAAACAGTTAATTCAGTTGAGATGAAGTTTTTGAGAAATCAGCTTGATAAGGTAAAGCATAATTTTGAAAAGGGTCAGAAGTGGGAGAAGTATTATTATGCTTATGAGGCTTTGGATACGTTTATGTTTGCGCCTAATACAACTAATGATGTAAAGGGTGCACAGATTCGTGATGCCATTGATTTGAAGCGGTTGATGATGACTGTGATAATTGCTATGCTTCCCTGCCTTTTGTTTGGCGTATGGAACGTAGGCCATCAACACTTTCTGGCTATTGGTCAGGCCAGTGCCACTTTAGGCGACAAACTTTGGATTGGAGCAATACAAGTAGTGCCCATTATTATTATTTCTTATGGTGTGGGCTTGGGTATTGAATTTATTTTTGCCACCCTTCGCAGGCATCCGGTAAACGAAGGATTCCTGGTTACAGGTATGCTTATTCCCTTAGTAATGCCACCTGATATTCCTCTGTGGCAGGTAGGAGTTGCTACTGCCTTTGCTGTAATTATAGGAAAAGAGGCTTTTGGTGGAACTGGAATGAATGTGGTAAACATTGCGTTAACGGCACGTGCATTTTTATATTTTGCCTATCCAACTGATATATCTGGAAACGTTTGGACATACCTTGGAGATGGACAGGTTGTTGCGGGTTATTCGGGAGCAACACCATTATCAATAGCAGCTGATGCAGCAACAACAGGAACCAATGTTCTCACTTCGCTTAATTCTTTTGGGAGTGTATGGCACGAAGGAGTTTATACTTTTTCAAACCTTTTTATGGGGTTGAGACCAGGGTCAATAGGTGAAACATCAACCTTGATGTGTTTGATAGGTGCGTTCGTCTTAGTTGCTTCTGGAGCCGGTAGCTGGAAAATTATTGTGAGCGTTTTTAGTGGAGCTTATGCTATGGGATTATTACTTAACCTTATTGGCGGCAATGCTTTTATGGAAATGCCCGCATACTATCATTTAGTGATTGGTGGTTTAGCTTTTGGCGCTGTATTTATGGCAACGGATCCCGTTACAGCATCTCAAACGGAAAGAGGAAAATGGATTTATGGATTATTAATTGGTTTATTTACTGTGTTGATCCGTGTTTTTAATCCGGCTTACCCGGAAGGAATCATGCTTGCGATTTTGTTAATGAACGTCTTCGCCCCATTGATTGATTATTTTGTAGTAAGTGCAAACAAAAAAAGGAGATTACAACGTGCGACAGTCTAATCTTTACATCATAATTTATTCGGCCATCCTTACCATAGTTTGTGGTGGCTTACTGGCCTTTGCTTCACAAAGCCTTAAACCATTGCAAGATGCCAATGTTGAGTTGGAACGAAAGCAGAACATTTTGTCAACCGTAATGGAGCTGAAAAAGGAGGACGATATCAATAAAATTTATGCTGAACGCGTGAAGGAATTGGTCATTGGATTTGATGGCAATGTGAAAGAAGGCGTTACGGCTTCATCGGTAAATATTTCCGCTGAGTACAAAAAAAAGCCAGAAGATCGAATGCTACCTGTTTATGAATTTCATAATCAGGCTGATCCTGCGAAACTTGATCATGTAGTTTTGCCAGTTTATGGCTTCGGTCTATGGAATGATATATGGGGATTCGTGGCGTTGCAGCACGATCTTAATTCGATTGAAGGGGTGAAATTTCAGCATAAAGGAGAAACTCCTGGATTGGGAGCACGAATTGAAAGTGAAGAAATTCAGAATCGGTTTAAAGGAAAGTCTATTTTTAATGGGGATGTATTGGAATCGGTAGTAGTGCAAAAAGGTGAGGGCAATGACTTCTCCAATGATCCACATAAAGTTGACGGCATGTCTGGAGCAACCTTAACCGGTAAGGGGGTTAACAATATGTTGAGAGATTATTTTAATAGCTACAAAAATTACTTGAAGAAAAATCAAATTAATTTGTCATTAAGCCTATGAGCACCGCAGTTGCAGAAACAGCAGAGATTGTAGTAAAAAAATCAGAGCCGCTGTTCTCTAAGAAAAATAAAAAGCTAATCACGAATCCGCTTGATATAGATAATCCAATTACCGTTCAGGTGTTGGGAGTGTGTTCGGCACTGGCAGTAACAACCCAGATGAAACCCGCGATAGTGATGGCGATTGCACTAACCGTGGTTACGGCAAGTTCAAATGTGTTGATTTCATTTCTTAGAAATACGATTCCTTCCCGGATTCGGATTATCGTGCAGCTGGCCATTGTATCATTGTGGGTGATCATGGTGGACCAATTACTGAAAGCGTATGTATATGATTTATGGAAACAGTTATCTGTTTATGTAGGTCTTATTATCACGAACTGTATTGTGATGGGACGACTTGAAGCTTTTGCCATGGGAAATAAACCAGGCCCTTCTTTGTTGGATGGTTTAGGCAATGGATTTGGATATGGTATGATATTGTTAATCGTGGGATTCTTCAGAGAACTTTTAGGGGGTGGAGCCATTTTTGGATTTAAAGTATTTGATTCTCTTGGTCTGCATTATCAAGGTAACGGACTAATGTTACTGCCAGCAGGCGCATGCTTTATTGTCGGAATTGTTATCTGGGTACAACGTTCGTTAAACGGTTACAGGGAAACTCATTAATAAAATATTATGGAGCATTTGGTGAGCATTGGCGTTCGGTCAATTTTTGTTGACAACATGATTTTCGCCTACTTTTTAGGCATGTGTTCTTATTTAGCGGTATCTAAAAAAGTGTCTACTGCATTTGGACTAGGCTTGGCGGTAATATTCGTATTGGGAGTAACGATCCCTATTAACTGGCTAATACAAAATTATATTCTTGTAGAAGGCTCGCTCGCCTGGATTAGTCCTGATTTTGCTACAGTGGATCTTACTTTTCTTCAGTTTATTATTTTCATTGCTGTTATCGCTGCTATGGTTCAATTGACGGAAATGGCGGTTGAAAAATTCTCGCCAACACTTTATAGCTCACTGGGTATCTTCCTTCCATTGATTGCGGTGAATTGTGCCATTTTGGGTGGTTCACTTTTTATGGTGGGACGTCCTTATAGTTTAGTAGAAGCCACTGTGTTTGGATTTGGTTCGGGTATTGGATGGTTACTTGCTATTGTTGCGCTTGCTGGCGTTCGCGAAAAAATGAAATACTCTAACGTTCCTGCTCCGCTGCGTGGATTAGGCATCACGTTTATTTTAGTAGGACTGATGTCGCTTGGATTTTTGAGTTTCCTCGGATTTTCAATTTAAGCGATAAAGAAATGACAATAAGAAGGCTTCCGAACTGATGGAAGCCTTTTTAATTTTACAGCTATGAAAACTCCTTTAAGGACCATTGCCCGGTATTTTTTCAGTGGCATGTTGTTTATCGTGCCTTTGGTGGCTACCGGTTATTTTGTTTTCCTGTCATTCTCTTGGCTGGATGGTTTGTTGAATCTCCCTTATCCGGGTTTAGGATTTGTAATCATTTTCGGAGCAATAACAATATTTGGTTACCTGACTTCCAATTTTGCTGTGCGCACAGCTACCGACTGGTTTGATCATGTGATGAATAAAATCCCATTCATTAAGCTGATCTATTCCTCCATCAAAGATTTGATCGGTGCGTTTGTAGGAGATAAAAGAAAATTCAACAAACCGGTTTTAGTGACGATCAATAAGGAAAATAGTCTGCACCAGATTGGCTTTGTTACGCAAGAAGATCTTTCTGATTTAAACCTAAATGATATGGTGGCTGTTTATTTTCCTCATTCGTATGCGTTTTCCGGAAATCACTTTCTTGTTCCTAAAACAAGTATTAAGCCTTTGAATATTTCCGGTCCAGTTGCTATGAAGTTTATCGTTTCAGGTGGAGTTTCTGGATTCAAAGAGCAATAAGACACTTTTTATTGGTTAGGATATCTTGGTTACTCCTTAGAGGAACGAAGAAACATTGATGCCTAATACGACACCCAACTGGTGATACGGAATGGCCATCATTAAATCGTTGGCGAGGCTGAGGTGATCAATTAATTACACCAGAACCAACTAACTCATCATGATCATACCAGGCTGCAAACTGACCTGGCGTTATCCCGCGTTGAGGTCGGTCGAAAATGATATAAAGTCCTTTTTCCTCCTTAAATAACACGCAGCTTTCTAGTGGTTGACGATAGCGAATGCGGGCTAAATATTTTTTTTGAGTTCCAATGCCCATTCTTAGGTCCTCCCTGATCCAATGTTCATCGGAATTAGGTATGAATAACCCGCTACGATATAGTCCCGGATGACCTTCGCCCATACCCGTATAAATTACATTTAAGTCAGTATCAGTGCCGATCACAAATAAAGGTTTTTCAAAACCGCCAATGTTTAATCCCCTACGTTGACCTATCGTGTAAAAGTGTGCGCCATTGTGTTCACCAACAACTTCTCCGAGGGATGGTTGAAGTTTATAAGGGTTGGTAAGGTTGACTAAATTATTTTCAGCTTGATTTTTTTTAAATATAATTGACTCAGCATCCAATTCAATCACTTTCCCTTTTTTAGGTTCAAGTCTTTGTTGTAAGAAATCAGGAAGATGTACTTTACCGACAAAGCACAATCCTTGAGAATCTTTTTTATCAGCGGTAGTAAGACCAGCTTGTTTCGCGATTGCCCTAACTTCCGACTTCAGCAGTTCTCCAATAGGAAATAATGCTTTTGATAATTGTGTCTGGGTCAGCTGACATAGAAAATAGCTTTGGTCTTTATTGGGATCCTTACCTGCTAATAGTTGATAAATGGTTTGTCCGTTATTGTTGGTTTCTCCTTTTCGACAATAATGACCTGTTGCTACAAAGTCAGCACCCAGTTTCAAGGCAGTTTCAAGGAATACATCAAACTTAATTTCGCGATTGCATAATACATCAGGATTCGGAGTTCTACCGCGCTGGTATTCAGCAAACATGTAGTCAACAATGCGTTCCTTGTATTCTTTGCTCAAGTCTATTGCCTGAAAGGGTATTCCCAATTGCTGCGCCACAATCATGGCATCATTACTGTCATCCAGCCATGGACATTCATTGCTGATAGTAACAGAGTCATCATGCCAGTTTTTCATGAACATGCCTATAACGTCATAACCTTGCTCTTTCAGCAGGTAGGCTGTTACACTGGAGTCTACACCTCCTGATAAACCGACAACAACTCTTTTATTCATTCTAATTAAAAGCTATTTGGTTAAAGCCAAATTTTCGGCCAAAAGTTCATTTATGATTTGGTTAAATCGTTCCTTATACTGTTCATAATAAATACCGGTTCCGGGTCCATAAAATCCGGTATGTATGTATTTTACCTTGCCATTTTTGCCGATGAAAATATTGGTAGGAAATGCCAGAACCTGATTTAATGCGGGCAGTGTTTCTGACGCTTTGCTTTTATCTTCGGTTCCTGCAATAACAAAATCGTAGCCAACATTTAATTTTTTTATCATCTTCTTCACCCGATTGCTGGCATACTCAAAATCATCTTTCTGTTCGTAAGCCAATCCAAGAATTTCTACACCACGATCTTTATTTAAATCATACCATCGTGATAAGAATTTTGTCTCGTCCATGCAGTTGGAACACCACGTTCCGAAGATTTGTAAAATCACCACCTTGTCTTTAAACTGCTCGTTATCACTATTGATAATGTTTCCATTGACATCAGGAAAGCTAAATTCAAGTTTCTCGTAACCGGGTTTCAAATAAGTTAATGATTCAGCGTCTGGCATCGTAGCGTTTTCATTTTTTATTCCTTTCCAGTATTCGAGCTTGCTTTTTCCGGAATAATATTTCCCTTTGATGGAATCACCTTCGAAATGGGCCGTAAAAATAAATGAGTAGTTGCCATCAAATGAGCTGAGCATTAGTTGATCACCCACCACGTTACCTTGCAAATAGCGATAGTCACCAGTTGGCGTAAGGAATGTGCCTGTTACTTCATTTTTGTGTTGCTTAAAAATACCGATTGAACGATAGTGTTCCGTTGGCGATTCAAATTCCAACGAATACTTTCCTGAAAAATCCAACTTGACATCACTCGATTCTGCAAAGCGAAAATCATCCCCGTAAGTAGCGGTGAAAGGAAGTTTATAGTTGACGGCAAAATTCTTAATGAAGTACCCACTCAAGTGGTCATTTTCAATTTTAGCCCGAAGTTCAGCGTCAAAAATATACATAACAATCCGAACGGAATCACCAGTTATGATTACTTCATCCAGTTTTAATTTTTCGTCCGCATTTATGACGGTGACGGTATATTGATCATTTGCATAATGAACTTCAAATCCAAAGGGTAATTGTTGACCTTGCATTTCAATAACACCTCGCCAGATGCCTGATTTAAGTTCTGCTTTTTTATTGTGGCATGATCCAAAAAGTGCCGCTAATATAATTATCAGAAAAATCTTCATTATTCGCTTTTTATATCATTTGAAGACGTAAAAATGCGACAAATCATTCTAATTTCGCTGTCCCGTTTTACTTATTAAACCAATTAGTTAATTAATGGCCAACCACTTTTTAACAGGTAATTTATGATGGATGATATTGTTGTACTTGAATTAGCTTCAGTATTGGCGGGTCCTTCTGTGGGTCAATTTTTTGCCGAATTGGGCGCTCAAGTAATTAAAGTGGAAAATAGTAAAACGCAGGGTGATATCACCCGTACCTGGAAGGGCCTTGATGAAAAAACGGATGATCGCTCCGCCTACTTCTGTTCGGTAAATTGGGGAAAGAAATCAATAGCATTAGATTTAACTTGCGCTGAGGATAGGGTGATTGTCGAGAAACTGGCGGCAAGAAGTGATATCGTTATTGTCAGTTACAAACCTGGTGATGCCGAAAAGTTAGGGGTTTCTTATGAGCAACTAAGAATCAACAACCCCAAGCTTATTTATGGACAAATCACCGGATATGGTTCCGATAATGATCGTGTAGGTTATGATGCTGTGGTTCAAGCGGAGAGTGGCTTCATAGATTTGAATGGAAATAGTAGTGGTGAGGGTATTAAAATGCCAGTGGCGCTTGTTGATATTCTATCAGCACATCATTTAAAAGAAGGATTATTGATTGCGCTGCTTAAACGGGATCGTACAGGTGAAGGAAGTCGGGTTGAAATTTCATTGATTCAGGCGGCAATTTCATCTTTGGCAAATCAGGCAACAAATTGGCTTGTAGCGAAGAAATTACCAAAACGGCAAGGATCGGCACATCCCAATATTGCGCCATACGGAGAATCATTTATTACCAAAGATGAAAAGCGAATTTTATTGGCGGTGGGAAGTGACAGGCAGTTTGCAGATCTTCTGAAAGTTTTAAAATTGGAAACGCTGAATGGAAACGATATGTTTTCTACGAACCATTCCAGAGTTATTCATCGGGATGAACTTTCCAGACAGCTTTCGAAAGCAATTAGGCAGTTTGATTCAATCGAATTGATGGCTAAAATAAATGCGTATAAAATACCAGCCGGTGTAATACAGAATATGAAAGAGGTCTTTGAAATGAGTGAGGCGGTGGAACTATTGATTTCAAATAATGAATTGAAAGGGGTAAGAAATTTTGCTTCAAAAATTTCCGGATTTGAAAAACCGCTGGTAGATCTGCTTCCTCCTCCCCATTTTGGTGAACACTCCGATGAAATATTGTCAGGTATAAATCAAATATAATTAATGAGTACAATGAAAATCAATTTAAGAACAACACGGGTTCACATCTTATTGATAGGGTTATTTTTATTGAGTTGTCAACAAGATAAAGAAGTCGCTGATAAGAGAATTAAAACAATTGAACCGCTGAAGGCAGCAGAAATGGCAAAGGCGATTGAGGCAAGCGTAACCCCTCAATTGGCGGAAGGATTTACACTGAAATTATGGGGTGTTGACTCGCTTGTTGCAGACCCGGTGGCGATTGATGTCGATGAGTATGGCCGGTTGTATTATACAAGAACTATTCGACAAAAACATTCAGAATTTGATATCCGTAGTCATCAGGATTGGGAGATTGAATCCATTGCCTTAAAAAACATTGAAGAGAAGAGAGCTTTTCTAAGAAAGGTTCTTTCGCCTGAAAATAGCAAGAAAAATGAGTGGCTGGCTGACCTCAATGGAGATGGATCTCATGACTGGAAGGACATGACAATAGAAAAAGAACGTGTTTATCGGTTGGAAGACACCTCAGGTGATGGCGTGGCGGATTTGTCGCAAGTGATAATCGAAGACTTTAATGATGAAGTTACTGATGCTATGGGTGGTGTGATGAAACATGGCACTGACCTGTTTGTAAACATCGGTCCTGATATGTGGAGGTTGAATGATAAGAATGGAGATGGATTGATCGATGAAAAAACTTCAATATCGCATGGATATGGAGTGCGTGTAGGATTTAGCGGACACGGTATGTCAGGTATTGAAGTGGGGCCTGAAGGGAAAATATATTGGCAGATCGGTGACATTGGTTTTAGCGGTACCGGGCCAGATGGGAAAAAATGGGAGCATCCCAATAGTGGAGTGATTGTAAGATCCAATCCTGATGGCAGCGACTTTGAAGTGTTTGCTTACGGAAACAGAAATACCCATGAGTTTGCGTTTGATGAATATGGAAATTTGATTAGCGAAGATAATGATGGTGATCATCCGGGTGAGAGTGAGCGCATCGTCTACATTGTGGAAGGCTCGGATACAGGCTGGAGAACCAATTGGCAATTTGGTAAATACAAGGATCCTGATAACAATACCTATAAAGTCTGGATGGATGAAAAAATGTATGTGCCACGCTTCGAAGGTCAGGCTGCTTATTTCTTGCCACCAATAAAGAACTTCGTTAATGGTCCCACAGGATTCCTTTATAATCCGGGCACTGCCCTGAGTGCTGAGTGGAAAAATACTTTTTTTGTTGGAGAATTTGTTGGCAATCCATCTCGCTCTGGCATATATGCCTTTAAATTAAATCCCAAAGGGGCTTCTTTTGAATTGGGAGAAACTAAAATGATTTTGAGAGGAGTGCTTGCCACTGGAATTGATTTCGGACCGGATGGAGCAATGTACCTGGCTGATTGGATTGATGGCTGGGATGCAAAGGATTATGGACGAGTATGGAAACTGGATGTTGCCAATGGTATGGATGAGGAACGCAAGCAAGTAAAATCCTTATTAGCTGATGACTTTACAAAATATAAAGAACCAAAACTAAGTGAATTATTAAAGCATGCTGATATGCGTGTAAGACAGAAGTCACAATTCGAGTTAGCCACCCGAGGCGAAAAAGGATTAGAAGTTTTTAAACAGAATATTGAACAAACTGACAATCAATTGGCAAGAGTGAATTCAATCTGGGGAGTTAGTCAGTTTGCTCGTAAAGATTTAAATCATGCACAGCTATTCGTGCCTCTATTGAAAGATAGCGATCCTGAAATTCGTGCACAGGCTGCTAAATGGATCGGTGATGTTCGCTATAAAGAAGCTGGTGATGAATTATTACCATTATTGAAAGATGACTTTAGTCGGGCACGATTCTTTGCTGCAGAAGCACTAGGAAGAATTGCGTACGAACCAGCCATCCGTCCAATTATTGAATTG
>JAHEMS010000444.1 GCA_024643595.1 Bacteroidota bacterium | reverse complement strand
AATAACATCCTGATCATTGGCGTTCACATGGTGCTTAATAATCTGTTGTGCCATTTTATAAGCGACCGTCATGGCTTCGCCTGTCAGGTTTGATTCTGAATGCGTATTACCTAGAAGTGGTCCGAAATTATAGCTAAGCAACTCCTCAATGGGCTGATATAATCTTCCAGAGGCAATCCAGTCGGCATATAGCAATTTTTTCTTGCCAGATGGACCTTCAAAGGTGTAATCGTGACCAATTATTTTATTTGCTATATCTTGAAAGTAAGCTTCGTTACTTTCTGTATGAACTATAGAAGGAGCATCGAAATTCATAGGATTGTTCAACATGCATACAAAACTAACAAATGCAGCTCGTACATAGATCAAATATCCTATAAATCATTTATTAGTTTCTCTCGAAAAGCCAGCGGAAAGGGGCCTGTTTTTTCTTAACGGTAAGCCCATAACGAACGATGCTTTTTTCACGGATATGCTGAATTGCCTCTTCCACCGAATCGGTAATCAAAAACAAGCCCATATCAGTTTCTGAGATTGTTCCATGGTCTTTCATGGATTGAATGTGCTCTTCTAATTCCTGGTGAAATGATCTTGAAAATATAATAATAGGAAATTCTTCAATTTTCCTCGTTTGAATTAAAGTCAGTGATTCAAAGTATTCATCTAATGTTCCGAAGCCACCAGGAAAAACAATGAAGGCGTAAGAATACTTAATCAACAATGTTTTACGCACAAAAAAATAGCGAATGCTTACCCATTTATCCAGGTAAGGATTCGGATGCTGCTCTTTAGGTAAAAGAATGTTACAGCCCACCGACTTTCCTCCTACATCTTTAGCTCCACGGTTTGCCGCTTCCATAATTCCAGGTCCACCACCTGTCATTATGGTAAAACCCAGTTTGGCGATTTCCGCACTTACCTGCCTTGATAATTTGTAATACTCGTGGTTTTCATCAAATCGAGCTGAACCAAAAACGGTGACACAGGGTCCAACAAAATGTAGTGCCCTGAATCCCCTGATAAACTCAATCATAACCTTAAAGGTGAACTTGAATTCTTCCCAGCGCGATTGTGGACCTTCTAAGAATTTTATTTCAGATTTCATTTTCACTGTTTTAAAAAACTCCCAAATCACAAATTGTATATGAACAATATCAATAAGATTATTGGCGCGAGGTACCTCACCAGGAATCTCCAAAGGTTAAATTGCCATTCGCTGTGTAGACTCAATTCCATAGAGACAACTTGCCTGGATAAAACCCAACCGGCGATTATTGCCATTAGAATACCTCCAATGGGCATCAATAGATTAGATCCAAAATAATCGATCAAACCAAAAATTGTTTTTTCTTTAAGGGGCTGGATAAAATCAAAAGGAGTATAATCGGATAAATAATTAAATGAAAAAACAGTACCTAGTCCAACCGTCCAAAGTAGAGTGCCAGTAATAATTGTGATTTTCATTCTACTAGCTTCGAACATTTCCTCCAAATGAGAAATGATTGACTCCAATAAGGAAATGGAAGAAGTAAGAGCGGCAATAAACAGAAGAAGAAAAAAAAATGCCCCTATTAAACCTCCTCCGGGCAATTCACCAAAAGTGATAGGTAAGGTGACAAAGATAAGCCCTGGGCCTTCCGCAGGTGAAAGGCCATATTGAAATACGATTGGAAATATTGCTAACCCTGCAAGCATAGAAACCAAACCATCTGAAAATGCGATAATGGCGGCTGATTGCAATACGCGTGTTTTCTTTGGCATATAGGCACCATAGGTAAGCATTACGCCAACACCAATACCTAATGAGAAAAATGCTTGCCCAAATGCTGCTAATACCGTCTCAGGGGTAATTCTTGAAAAGTCTGGATTGAAAAGAAAAAACAGAGCATCCATAAATTTTCCGTACACCATCCCATAGATTACCAGTAGAATCAAAATCATAAACAAGGCAGGCATCATCCAGTTAATGGAGCGCTCCAACCCACCTTTTACTCCTTTTGCTACAATCCATGCTGTGGCAAAAATAAATAGGCCCTGACCAAGCATCATTCGAAAAGGATTGTTCAACAAGGATTTATAAAAAGTAGCCGACTGCGATGCGTCGAGGTGATTAAGCAAACCAGCCATAGAGGTAGCTGCATAATCCAGTGTCCATCCGGCAATAACACTGTAAAAACTTAAGATGAGAAATACGGTTATCATGGCAGTCCATCCAAAATATTTCCAATAGGGGGGAAGGCCATCTTTGTTTTGTAAAACTTGAAACGTGCCAACCATGCTTTTTCCACCGCGTTTTCCTATTAGCATTTCAGCGGTAAGAATAGGAATACCCATCACCACCAATGAAAGCAGGTAAATTAATACAAAAGCACCCCCGCCATTTTCACCAGCCAGGTAAGTAAATTTCCAGATATTAGATAAGCCAACCGTACTGCCAATCGACGCTAACAAAAAGAGATAATTAGATGACCAGATCTTGGGAGTAGTAATTTCCGACATTATTGCTTGTTCAAAATCATAGACTCACTTCATTCAAATTGTATCGCATAATACTTCCGTGAGGTCCGTCTTTGATTCTTTCGATATCGAATACATCTCCCGCCGGCCCTTTCCTTTGCGCTAGGATTGTATGAATAGCTTGATAATCCGCAGCGGTAAGTTGAAACTGGAAGAGATTGGCATTTTCAGTGATGTGTTTTGCATCACGCGCACCAATAATGACTCCGCCAACCTGATCGCGTTCCAGAATATAACGAGTTGCTATGTTGGTAATGCTAACACTATGCTTAACGGCTATTTCATGTAACTGGCGCAACAGCACTTGGAAAAGTTCCCATCCACCAAACTCAGCAATCATCAGTTTATATTTAACCATTGACCTATTTTCATAGGGTGGCATTGGCTCAATAGTATTTAACCAACGCTCACTTAAAAAACCTCCTGCTACTGTTCCATAGCACAGCAGGAGTATACTTTTTTCTTTGCATAAAGTGATCAATTCTTTTTCTGGTCGATTGTCAAGCAAAGAATATTGCACCTGCACTGTCGCCATTTGAACGCCTGATTCTACGATAGCACGAGCTGCCTGCGCATTGAAATTAGTACCTGATATTAATTTGATCTTCCCTGCTTGTTGTAATTCCTTTAACCATAGCGCTGTTTCGATCCATTTAGGGATTGAATAGGACCACCAGCTAAACTGTACCATGTCCAGACATTCTACCCCTAATCGCAGTAATGAACGATCTATCACCTTTTCTACATAAGCCTTATTGATTCGATGCAATATGTCCAAATCCGGAACAAACTTTGTCAGTATCTGCACGTCTGATATGGAGCCAATTCTTTTTTTTCGCTCATTAAGAAATTTTCCAATGAGGTCTTCAACACCGGTATAAATATCCGCGCAATCAAATGTGGTGATGCCATGATCGACAAAGTCAAACATGTCATCTACCGCATGTTCCAGATGTCCTTCAC
>JAHEMS010000047.1 GCA_024643595.1 Bacteroidota bacterium | reverse complement strand
TCCTCTCCGGCAAATTTTAATCCATTGTAATTAATGCTTAACGTCAATCCATTGAGAGAAGCGGTTCCTCCTTTAATTGTTCCATTACCAATAATCTGTAGGGAAGAGAGATCAAGGTTATTATCAGGATCAGAGAGCAATGGCGAAAGGTCGATAGAGACAATGCCTCCGATTGTGGTAATCGCAGATGTACTACTGATAACCGGTGGATTATTAATGCACGAGGGAGAAGTAGAGCTGACCACCTGCACAACATCTGATGATGGACTTGCACATCCATTGGCACTTGTTACCACAACAGAATAGGCCCCGGCTGGCACATTATTTAATTGCTGCGAAGTTTGTCCGTTCGACCAGGCATAGGAAGTATACCCAACTGGAGCTGTGAGGGAGACGGCATTTAAACAAATGGTAACGTTGCCAGCATTTATCGTTTCATTAGAAGTAATAATGGGTTTGGGCGGTATACTTGAAATTGTAGCAGTAACTGCCGTGCGTGTACTTTCGCAAAAACCGTTATTGATGGCAACATAGTATGTAGCGGTAGCTGTAAGCGATACCGTTGTGTAACTACTATTAATTGCTCCGGCCAATGCAATTCCACCTGTAGCAACACTATACCATCGGTATTGACCGTTGGTTCCCCCGGCTGCTTGCAATGTAACGATGCCAGTTCCGCATATGGATGCAGGTGTTACTGTAGGTGCAACCGGTATTGGTAAAATAGAAGCAGTTACCTGAGATCTGGGTCCTTCGCAAGTACCGTTATTGATGGACACATAATAAGACGTAGTGGTGGTGAGTACAGGAGTTATGAATGATCCGTTAATTGCTCCGGCAATGGCACTACCACCAGTTGCTAGTGTATACCATCGGTATTGACCGGCCGTTCCGCCTGTAGCGGTAAGCGTAATTGCGGCTGAGCCACAAGATGTATTACCAGTTGTTACTGGTGGCCCTGGAGTTGAAGTTATTAGGGCAACGACAGGTGTTCGAGTGCTTTCACAAACACCATTGTTGATGCTAACATAATAAGTGGTGGTGATTGAGAGCACCGGTGTGATGTACGTACTATTGATCTGCCCGGGGATAGCTGTTCCGCCCGTGGCCAAGGTATACCATCTATATTGTCCTGAAGTTCCACCTGCCGCGCTAAGTGTGAGACTTGCTGCTACACAGGAAGCATTCCCCGTTGAGGTTGGTGGTGAAGGGTTTGCATTAACCGTTATGGTAACTGAAGTTGTGAAGACATCGTTCACCGCAGTTCCGGAAATTTTGCACCGGTATACTCCTGCCCCAATATTTCCAGTTGTATTCACTGAAAGATTTGCTGTAGTGGCTCCATTGTATCCACCACCATTGGCCACATCATTCCAATTAAATGTCGGAGCAGGACCTTGCTTTTGCCATTGGTAGATAATGTTGGCATTACCAGTGGCAACAGTATTTAGTGATGTTGTGATGCCTTCACAAATAGTTTTTGAAACGGGCTGTGAAGTGATTACCAGAGGAGGCATAAAAGTGACATTATCTAGCCGGCTTGTAACATTGGCGTCGCGATAAAGACCTCGAATTTGTAAAGAAGAGAGATTGGTAAGAATATTTATAATCTGAGCTTCTTTGGCAGCAGCTCCAGTAGCACTATCGGTGGTTTTCCAATACCCCAAAGCATTATTCAATATGACAGAAAAAGTTGTCCAGGCAGGTGCACCGGCTGGTTGGTTAGAGGTAGGAGGGTAATAATATAAAGTGTCGTTTCCATTATAGGTAATAGTTACTTCAGCATATTGGTTGGGCGTCCCCGTTGCGCTTTGTTGGATGTCGTATCGAAGAGTTCCATTATAGTAGGCCGATCGGTTGCCAATGTAGGTCGATGGTGCAATGAAGTTAAACGGCACATATAATGAGCCAGATCCGAATACAAACACATAAGGTGATCCAAAAACAAATCCACCTGGATTTCCACCCGTTGCCGAATAGGAGATGGTTCCATCAGCATCATTTGGTGTAGTCCAATTTTCCGCATTGGCGACAAACGTGCTTGTGATTTGAGCGAATGCGGTAAGTCCATTGAAAATGAATAGACTCACCAAGATTATTTTTCTTATTTGATTCATCGTGTTTCCATTAAAAATTGCTAAACATGGAACGGTCGTGAAAATCGAGAAACGGCAGCGAATAAGAGAGCGTAATTTCATGCGATGAAAAACGTTGTCCTACGGATTTATTGGTAGGCATTTCAAATACATATCCGAATCGATATTGTTTCAATCTTAGTTGTGCGAGCAATCCAAATGTATTCAGGTTGCGGGTAAGCAATCCGAGCGAGTAGTTCTGGTCAATTACAATATTAACATTCGCATCAACTGAAAGTGGTGAGCCTTGAGTGCCCTTTAAAAGTAAAGAAGGCTTTAACTGTAAGCGTTCATTAAAATAATGAATGTATGACCCAAACAAGTAGAGATGCTGATTGTAAACTTGAATGGTGTTATTATTGGTAGAAATTTTACCTGGAATAAGTTTAGGGACAGACAGTCCTATTATGTATTGATCGCCCTTTAACATTACCCCAACACCAGTATTAAACTGAAATTCATTAGTATAGGTAAACGCCGGGTCATCTTGTCTTTGAAGGTTCAACAATCCTGGATCAGCATTATAACGCATCATGCCAGTAGATAAACCAAAATACAAATAATGATTTTCTTTGACAGCGATGCGATAAGAATAATTTAAATTGAACTCTGTGTTCTTCACATCGGCAATTTTATCTTGTACCACAGTGAGCCCCAGACCTACTTTATTATCAACCATCGACAGATGACTGGAAAAATTTAATGTTGTGGGATTACCATCAAATCCCGACCATTGCGTTCGATACCCGGCTGTTGTTTGCCATAATTGATTAGAACCTGCATAGGCTGGATTTAACAAAATTGGATTGTTAAGGTATTGGGCATAAAGAGGATCTTGCTGGGAATGGGCTGATAGGCTCAATAAAAGCAATAGGAGGGCAATTATTGTTTTCATTTCACTAATTAGTTAAATAAGTGCGCATTTGAAATGAAGTGCGGTTATGATTAAATTATATTTTGATACAAACCAACTTAAATAGGTGACTAAGAAATTAGAGTAGAATCCTTAATTTTGAGAACTTTTTAAACTTAGATGGCAGAAAACACCTTTAAATCCAACACTTTTAAGAAACCTGAAAAGGAAAGGAAATCAAAATCTGGTAAATCAAAATCTAAATTTGACTTTACTTTTTTCAAAGACCCTCGTTTCTTGCTGGCAATCGGTTTTATTCTTCTCATTGCTTCTCTCTTCTTATTCACGGCTTTTCTTTCGTATCTGTTTACGGGTAAAGCGGATCAGAGCGTAGTAGAATCTAGAATGCTTGGCGATGTAATCGAATCAGGGATAGAAGCGGAGAACTGGTTGGGATTATTTGGGGCGATTCTTTCCCACTATCTTATTTTCAAATGGATGGGAATTTCCGCATTTTTTATTCCTCCACTTTTATTTTTTCTTGGCTTTCGCCTGGTATTTAAACGTGATTTGATTTCACTTTTTTCAGCTTTTATTTTCTCCGTGTTTTCCGGGTTGTGGTTGAGTCTGTTGCTGGGATACATCACCCATAGTTTGGTTGGTGTAAATGAGATTGGGTTTTTAAGTGGTGGACTTGGTTATGAACTTGCAAAAATTTCGGATGGATTATTTGGTTGGGGTACCTTTCTGATACTTGTTCTTACCCTATTCATTTTCATCATTTACTATTTCAATATTACCGCTATTAACGCATTTCAGGTAAAGGATCCTAAACCCATGGGACTGGATGCCATTATTGCTGATGATGATTTAAAAATAAAACCAACGTATACCGATGATCGTGATAACTGGGTAAGCCCAACGGATGAAGAGGAAATACCAGAGCCCGTGCTGGTGGTGAAAGAGCCTGCGGCAGAAACACCGGCATCATCGGGCGAACTAAAACTGGATGTAGAAAGTACACAACCAGTCAAAGCAGAAAAAGTGAAGGAACCCGTATTCACCATCGAGGAACAGAAAACAGAAACGGATGAATTGGCGGAACAATTAGTCGAAGCACAAGGTCTTTATGATCCAACCCTTGAACTGGCGAATTACAAGTTTCCTACATTGGAATTATTGAATGAATATGAAACGGGTAAAGTACAGGTAACACAGGATGAATTAAATCAAAATAAAGATCGGATTGTAAGCACGCTCACCAATTTTAAAATTGGTATACAAAGTATTAAAGCGACCATTGGGCCAACGGTAACGCTGTATGAAATTGTTCCAGATGCTGGAATTAAAATTTCACGTATTAAAAACCTGGAAGATGACATCGCCTTGAGTTTGTCAGCACTGGGTATAAGAATCATTGCCCCAATACCCGGCAAAGGAACAATTGGAATTGAGGTGCCTAACAAGAATCGTGAAATGGTGGGCATACGTTCGGTACTAAGTAGTGAACGCTTTCAAAAGACGGATAAGGAATTACCTATTGCCATAGGAAAAACAATTTCCAATGAGCTCATGGTGATTGATCTTACCAAAATGCCTCACTTACTTGTTGCAGGTGCCACAGGTCAGGGTAAATCCGTAGGATTAAATGTAATCTTGACGTCACTATTGTATAAAAAGCATCCTTCACAGATAAAATTCATATTGGTTGATCCGAAGAAGGTGGAGATGTCTTTGTTCAGTAAGATTGAAAGACATTACCTCGCCAAGTTGCCAAACAGTGAGGAAGCCATTATCACGGATACCAAGAAAGTGGTTTATACATTAAACTCACTTTGCATTGAGATGGAGAATCGCTATGAGATATTGAAAGATGCAGGTGCAAAAAATATTAAAGAGTACAATGCGAAGTTTGTGGCACGCAAACTAAATCCAAAGGAAGGCCATCGGTTTTTACCTTACATCGTTCTGGTAATTGATGAACTGGCAGATTTAATGATGACAGCAGGTAAAGAGGTTGAAACACCCATCGCCCGGCTCGCTCAGCTGGCACGTGCTATTGGTATTCATTTAGTGGTTGCCACGCAAAGACCATCTGTTAACGTTATCACCGGTGTAATAAAAGCAAATTTCCCAGCACGTTTGTCTTTTCGCGTTACTTCGAAGATTGATTCAAGAACAATTTTGGATACAGGAGGAGCTGATCAGTTGATTGGTCAGGGAGATATGTTATTATCCTCAGGATCGGAAATAGTTCGGTTACAAAGTCCATTTGTAGATACGCCTGAGATTGAAAGAATATGTGAATTTATTGGATCACAGCGCGGCTATGATTCTGCCTATTTACTGCCTGAGTTTGAAGGGGAGGATGATGGCGGAGCAAATGCGGTTGACTTATCAGAGCGTGATTCCTTATTTGAAGAAGCTGCACAATTGATAGTTCAGCATCAACAGGGAAGCACTTCACTGATTCAGCGTAAGCTAAAACTTGGATATAATCGGGCGGGGCGTTTGATAGATCAGTTAGAAGCTGCTAGAATTGTAGGTCCGTTTGAAGGTTCTAAAGCGAGGGAGGTTCTAATAAAGGATCCCATGAGTTTGGAACAATTATTGACTGAATTGAAGGAAAAGCATAGACCATCTTAACCAAGAATAATGAAAAAACTCGTTTTTGGTGCCATTTTAGTATTTATCGGCACATCATCCTATTCCCAATATGACCCTAAAGCCCTTGAAATCCTGGAAGCGATGAGTAAAAAGTACAGGGCTTATACTTCATTTGAAGCAACACTTACTTCCTCTTTAACCAACGAATCCGAAGGTGTTAAAGAAGAGTTCAAAGGTAATATTGTTGTGAAAGGCGAAAAATTCCGACTCTCTCTTGAGGATCAGGAAATTATTAACAATGGTACCACGGTGTGGACCTATTTACCATCAGCCAAAGAAGTAAATATTGATAACTATGATCCTGATTCAGATGATATTAATCCGATCAAGATTTTCGATATCTATAAAAAAGGATTCAAGTACTTGTACCTTACTGACAGAACGGAAGCAGGCGTGTTGGTAGAAGAGGTTGATCTCGTACCTGAAAAGAAAGATGCTCAGTATTTCAAGATCAAAATGATGATTGTTAAAAAAGATAAAAGCATACAAAGCTGGACAATGTTTGACAAATCTGGCAACCGCTATAAATATTCAATTACCAAGTTTACGGCTAATCCAAAAGTGGACGATGCTCTTTTTACCTTCGATACTAAAAAACATCCGGATGTTGAAGTTATTGATTTAAGATAACCACAAGACTTTAAAGTAGTAGAAGCCATACAAGATGTATGGCTTTTTTTGACCTTATTCGTTTATTGTTCTTTTAATTTATAAATAAACGAAAGTGTTAGTACCCGGTTCATAATAGCCGCTTTCTGTTTATCGAAACCTCCGCTATTATTATATACTTCATCGATACCAATTTTTAGTAGCCCGTATTGGTAAAGAAGCAAAATGGCCATTTTCTCATTCAGGGTATAAGTTGCTCCTAAATTTAAGCCGACATCAAATTTGGTGTAGTAATCCTTAACATCCTCAGTGGCTGGTAAACTATAGATTTTTTGAGCATTGTCATTGTTCTTTACCTTGGCGGCTACCAAATAACTTATTTGTGGCCCCAACAGGAACGACCATTTCTCCGAATTATAATAGCGCAATAACAAAGGCAAGTCCAGGTAAGAAAGTGTTTTGATGTAACTGATGTTGACCATTTGATTGGTATTAAAATCATTTACATCATTCGAGTACTTGGTACCTTTCGCAGCATATAAAAGGCCAGTTATAAAGGCCATTTTTTCTGAATGTCTCCGCTCAGCAAGTATTCCTACTTGAAACCGGAAAACCATTTTTGGGTCTGCGTCGACGCCCCCCCAATCTTTTTTGTCTTTGCCGCCGAAATTGGCGATTTGTGGGCCACCAATTGCGCTAAATTTCCATTGAGCTGTGCCTTTATGATAAAGGAAAACTAAAGCGCACATGAGGATAATGATTTTTTTCATATGGCAGGATGTTTTGTGTAATACAAATTTTACACAATCTGATGGGCAAATACAATAAATTCACAGCGGATCTTATGGTTATGAATAAAAAATAAGAGTCATTATCTGAAATACGTCTATTTTAGAGTTATGAATCGTGCTGAGTTATTTGAACAAATCAAGAAAAAAGGATCCTATTTATGCGTTGGATTGGACACGGACATTACAAAAATCCCTAAACATTTACATTCGCTTGCCGACCCTGTATTTGAATTCAATAAACAGATTATTGATGCTACGAATGAATTTTGTATTGCTTATAAGCCAAACATTGCATTTTACGAAGCCTTGGGTCCCAAAGGCTGGGAAAGCCTTCAAAAAACGTTGGACTATATTCCGAAGAACTGTTTTACCATAGCGGATGCCAAACGTGGTGATATTGGTAATACTTCTTCCTTGTATGCGAAGGCATTTTTTCAAAATATGAATTTTGATTCCCTTACAGTGACACCTTATATGGGCGAAGACTCTGTAAAACCCTTTCTTGAATTTGCTGGCAAGTGGGTGATTTTATTAATACATACTTCTAATCCTGGCAGTATTGATATACAACAGTTGGAAACGCGTTACGGAAAATATATTTATGAAGAAGTGATCTTTGCTTCGCAACGATGGGCAACAGCTGATCAAATGATGTACGTGGTTGGAGCGACTAAGGCAGATAAGATAGGAACGATAAGGGCGCTTGCGCCGGATCATTTTTTTCTGGTGCCTGGTGTGGGTGCACAAGGTGGAGATTTGGAAGCGGTTTCAAAAGCTGGATTGAATTCACAATGTGGATTGATGGTTAACTCTTCACGTGCTATAATTTATGCATCAACCGGAGAAGATTTTGCTGAAGCAGCAAGAAAGGAAGCATTAAGCATACAGCTGGAAATGCTTTCTCATCTACAAAACATATAAGTTTGATTGATTACGAAGTCTAATGAGTCATTAAGTGAGTGAGTCTTTCTTACATTACCTGTGGCAATTTCAATACTTTGAAAAAAAGGATTTATTAACGACAGCTGGTGAACAACTAGCCGTTTTTAAACCAGGCATATTAAACACGGATGCCGGTCCTGATTTTTCACAAGCAAAAGTTAAGATTGATGGAATTGAATGGGCAGGTAATATTGAAATTCACATTCAATCGTCGAACTGGACAGACCATGGACATCACCTGGATCAGGCTTATGAGAATGTTGTTTTACATGTGGTCTGGACTGAAGATAGGCATGTGTATAGGAAAGACGGTTCACGCATTCCAACCCTGGAGTTAAAACACAGAACGAATGAACAATTAATCAACACTTATGCCCGGCTAATCAATCACTCATCAGCTATTCCCTGTGAACATGCATTCCGAAGAACCGAAACTATAATTAAGCTTTCCATGATAGAAAGAGCTTTGATAAAGCGACTCGAAGACAAGTCAACTGAGATTAATTTATCATTGGCTCAAAATCATGGCGATTGGGATGAGACAACCTATCAGCTTCTAGCTTCAAATTTCGGATTCAAAATTAATAAGGATCCATTTATTCAGTTGTCCAGGGCCCTTCCTTTCCGGATCATACAAAAACATCGCGATCAACTTGTGCAACTTGAGGCATTGCTTTTTGGCCAGGCCGGATTTTTAATCACAAAGACTAAAGATGAATACATTACAAAACTTTACCAGGAATATTCCTTCTTAAGTAAGAAGTATTCATTGCAATCATCGCAGATGAATCCAATCCAGTGGAAATTCTTGCGATTACGACCAGCTAATTTTCCAACCCTACGCATTGCTCAGTTTGCATCAATGCTTCATTCAAGAAAAAGTATATTCGCTAACCTAGTTGAAATGGATAGCATGAGTATATATCAGTTTTTTGAGATCACTACCTCGCCCTATTGGCAATCCCATTTTCGTTTTGGTAAAAAGGCAGCAGGATTCGTACCTTCATTTGGTGCGTCAAGTGCGCAAAATATTATCATAAACTCAGTAGCGCCTTTATTGGTTTCCTATGGAAAAGCAAGAGACGACTGGAGTCTGGTCGAAAAGGCGGTAAATATCTTGCAACACATTCCTTCAGAGAATAATAGCATTTTAGAATTGTGGAAAAATCTTGGTTACGTCAGCAAGACTGCATTTGACTCTCAGGGGTTGATTGAACTTTATCAAAATTTCTGCAAGAAAAGGTACTGTCTTAATTGTGCTATAGGCGCCTCCATATTAAAACCTGATGTTTTATCATGATGATAACAGCGATTCATTTTTTCATCATTGGAAGTATTGCCTGGTTTGTTTTTAAAACATATGGCATTGAGTACCCTCGGGTATTTTGGCTTGGCTTTTTTTTTAAAATATCAATGGGTGCCGCATTGGGCCTGGTCTATCTTTATTATTATTCGGCCAATGATACGTGGCTCTTCTTTAAAGATGCTAACCTATTGGCAGCATTAGGCAAAAGTGATTTCAAGGACTACTTACGGTTTTTAGCGATCGGTGAAGCTCCCGATTATTGGGTTAATCATTTGTCAAATAGTCAGGATCGATCCCTTTTCTTAATTAAAATAATGAGTGCATTTTCATGGATGGATGGAAATAATTACTGGATTAGCGCGACCTATTTCTCGCTGATTTCTTTCCTTGCCGCCTGGTATTTGTTTTCGGTGATCACACAATATTTTGAAAATTCATGGTTAGCGGCATCGCTATCCTTTTTGTTTTTCCCTTCAGTTGCATTTTGGAGTTCAGGGTTAATTAAAGAAACATTGGCCTTGGCATCGATGTATATAATCAGTGGTTTGTTTCTTAAATTAATTAACAATAAAAAATCAATTTGGTCGGAATGGCTTTGTGCTATCTGTGGTTTTTGGGTAGCCTGGAGTCTAAAATATTATTGGGCAGCCCTATTTGGAGCCGTAATTTTCACTTATTTATTAGTACACTTTTTTACGAATAAGATATTATTGGTTAAGCAACATAAGATAGTTGTCTGGATAATCACTTTTATTTCTTTATCTGCTCTAGTAACTTTTTTACATCCAAACTTTCACCTGACTCGTTTTTTGACTGTCCTGATCACAAATCATAATGATTTTGTTAACCTATCCGATGAAAACGGTTTGATACACTTTTATCAATTTCAGGCGAATTGGGGTAGTGTTATTATTAATGCTCCCTGGGCGCTTCTTTCTGGATTGCTCCGCCCGTTTATTTGGGAGGCCAGAGGGTTAACTGTTTGCCTGGCCGCT
The DNA here is from genome assembly GCA_024643595.1 of Bacteroidota bacterium. Lineage (GTDB taxonomy): Bacteria > Bacteroidota > Bacteroidia > Cytophagales > Cyclobacteriaceae > ELB16-189. The sequence continues at coordinate 2,821 of JAHEMS010000047.1, read as the reverse complement.
TTGGAGAATATAGTCATCTCCATACTATTGATAACCGCATTATCAAGAATAAACAGAGTCAATTCTTATCGATTGCTTTTGCTTTCAATCGTAACCTATATTATTCTGCTTTGTGTTTTTCTTGCGTTATCAACACCAAATCTTGGTTCCTTGTCACGCTACCGGGTTGGATTTCTTCCTTTTCTTATTTTTTTAATTACCTATCGTAATCCTCTTATCGGTTATATTCAAGATAGAGTTCCATTTCTTCGATAAGGATGAACCGCTTTATGTAACTTTGTTTTATGGAAAATCCTGTAATGATATTGGGAGCCAACTACCTCGGTCGTGCGGCAAAAGAGATATTTGAAAGCAACGGAGTGGTTGTTTATGGTTTTTTGGACGATGACAAAAAGCTCCACAATACGGAAATTGATGAGGTAATGGTATTGGGTAATACTGACAATGATGGGTTTCTTAAACTTATAGGAAAGAAATGTGAAGCATTTGTTGCTGTTGACGAAAATAAACTTCGAAAGGGCTTAGTAAAAATGCTTCAGGAAGTGAGGCATTTACAACCTGTGAATGCCATTCATTCGCAATCTGTGATTTCAGTCAAAGCAAACATCGGTCATGGCAATTTTATCGATTACGGTACTTATCTGGCGCCCGGCTCCAGTATAGAGAATCATTGCATTCTTAATGCCCGGGTTACCGTGGGTATAGGCACATCACTTGGAAACTTTGTTCAGGTTGGTGCTGGCAGTACGATTAATTCAGGGGTGACGGTGGGAGATGAGGTGTTCATCGGTTCGGGTGTAACTATTGTTGCTGGGATAACCATAGGTAAAGGTGCTCGCATTGGTGCAGGTTCTGTCGTGATTGCACCTGTTAACGAAGGGGAAATCGTATTCGGTAATCCGGCTCAAAAAGTGAAGGGGTAATTTTTCAACAATTATCAAATGACAGATATTTATCATGTCTAAAATAGCTGAAACCGATCTTATATTAAATCCAGATGGAAGTGTCTATCATTTAAATCTGTTACCCAAGCACATCTCAGATACCATTATTGCAGTGGGCGATCCGGGTCGCGTATATGCAGTGAGCCAGTATTTTGATGAAGTTGAATTTGAGATGAATAAGCGAGAATTCATTACCCATGTTGGTAAGTATAAAGGCAAACGCATTACGGTAATCAGTACAGGAATCGGTCCGGACAACGTAGAAATTGTTTTCACTGAATTGGATGCGCTGACAAATATTGATTTGAAAACCCGTGAGCCTAAATCAAGAAAGAAAAAGTTAAAGATCATTCGCATAGGTACTTCAGGCGCATTACAGGAGGATATTCCAGTGGGAGCACATTTGGTATCGGATTATGCGGTAGGCCTTGATAATCTTATGAGCTTCTATGATTTGCCAATGGATGATGTTGAGGCGGGTATTGCTCATGATATTCATCGTAAAACAGGACTCCCCTTTATGCCATATGTAGTCAGAGGTTCCGAATCATTACGTGATCAGATTGCCGGCACTGATATGATAACGGGTAATACCGTAACCTGCCCTGGTTTTTATGCGCCACAAGGCAGGGTTGTTCGTCTTCCTATTCGATTTCCAAACCTGCTTGAGGATTTGAATTATTTTCATAAAGGTGATTTCTGGCTTACCAACTTTGAAATGGAAACGTCGGCTTATTATGCATTTGGCAAGTTACTGGGCCATGAAGTACTTAGTGCCAATGCGATTATCGCAAACCGGATGAAAACCAAGTTTGCCAAGGATCCTCATAAGATTGTCGATGGCTTGATTAAAAAGGTGCTCGATAGAATCTGATTCAACAATTACAAGGTTGCAGACATACTTTCCATTCTTACAATATGCTTGCTGGCATTATAGGGGTCAGTGTTATAAAAGCCGGAAAGAATACGGTGTGCAATCTGCTCTACAATAAGTTCATCATCCGTTTTACCTTCTTTACCTCTCCAGAAAACACGCTGCGGATGTTTTTTCATGTCATCTACATAGGCTTTAGCATGATTGAACTGATCGTCCGAAAAAGTGATCGTGAAACAGGTCTTTACTTTTTGTGTTTCCATTGCCGTGCTTTATAATTAATTCTTTTCAAATCTTATGCCGTGATTAATTACGATTTTACTAAAAAAAGAAAGCTTCAGTCAATACCTATGCCCGCAAGCGGTCAATTATGTTCGAGCTTGGAACAATTTAACTAATTTTACATCCTGCCTATGAGAGAACACGAAATATATACCCTTAAGAACGGAATCAGGATCATTCACAATCAAATTACAACCACTAAAATTGTCCACTGCGGTATCATGTTGGACATTGGAAGTCGTGATGAAACTACAATAAACCAGGGTATCGCGCACTTTTGGGAGCATATGGCTTTTAAAGGAACCCGAAAAAGAAAGGCGTTTCATATCCTCAACCGGCTTGAATCTTTAGGAGGTGAGTTAAATGCCTTTACTGATAAGGAAAAAATTTTATTCTATGCTTCTTTACGTGATGATTACTTTGAGCGTGCCATTGAGCTTCTAACCGACATAACGTTCGATTCGATATTTCCCAAGACGCAAATTGAAAAAGAACGACAGGTAATTCTAGAGGAAATGTCGATGTATTATGATGATCCGGAAGATTCACTTCAGGATGAGTTTGATTCCATCGTTTTTTCAGGTCATCCGCTGGCTATGAATATTCTGGGTACAGAAAAAACGGTGAGGTCATTCAAAAGAAAGAACTTCACCGAATTTATTAAGGAGCACCTGGATACCCGTAAAGTAGTATTCTCATGCGTTGGTAATATTCCTATGTT
>JAHEMS010000443.1 GCA_024643595.1 Bacteroidota bacterium | reverse complement strand
AATAAGCCTATATCCTGGTGAATTGGGATGAAGGTGCAAGTCGGTCGGTTCTTCTCCAACAGTATGTTGATAATCTTCAGGATCATGACCACCATAAAAAGTCCAGAATCCTTTTCCATAAACACCATGCATATATTTGGCCTCTTTAATGGAATTGTTTTCTCCCATGATGGTGACATCCGACTTTATCAATCGCTTTTTAAAACCTGTAGTCTGGCCATAAAATCCTTTGATCACCCGAGTATGATTTTGAGTAAGCATAGACGGTATGGGATCCCACTTGGCCGAGAATTCAAATAAACTAAAATAATCATTGTCTTGCCGCAGACCCCGGTCTGGAAAGTTATTATCGATATCTGAAAACTCATATTGCATGGGATCGCGCACCAACCGGAATCCGGTAAAAGCAAATGTGTTTTCAAAATTTAGTTTCTCCTGCGCTTGTGGGTCAGCAGGGTCGCCGTCATACATACGTTCGCAGATGTCGACCCCGTCAGCAGAAAGTGCAATGTCAAAGGAATCCGTTGCTGAGCACATGGCAAATAGAAATCCTCCACCTGAAACAAATTCTTTTATTCTTTTTGCCACGGCAAGTTTAGCCTGTGATACTTTATGAAAACCAAATCTTCTTGCTGCATCTTCCGCTTCTTTAACCTGTTCGATATACCAGGGCATGTTTGCATAGTTATTATAAAACTTTCCAAACTGTCCTGTGAAATCTTCATGATGAAGGTGAAGCCAATCATATTTCGGTAGCAGGTCGTTAAGAACCTCATCATCAAAAATAACATCATAAGGAATTTCGGCATAGGAGAGCACGAGCGTCACGGCATCATCCCATGGTTGCTTTGATTTTGGTGAATAAACGGCAATACGTGGATATTTCTCCAACTTCATAACATCATAATTCAAAGCCGGACTTGCAATTTCTGTTAAGATGTTGGTCGCTTGTGGATCAGAAATGATTTCGTAGCTGACCCCCCTGATCACCATCTCATTTTGAATGGAGGGATGATATTTGCACATGAACGATCCGCCCCTGTAATTCAGTAGCCAGTCAACCTCCATATCACCTTTTAGGATCCAGTATGCTATTCCATAGGCCTTAAGGTGATTCGTCTGCTTTTCATCCATTGGAATGAAAATATAATTACTGAAAGCAGGCTTAGTGCAGGCAATAATCAAGAACAAAATCAAGTTACGCATCGTTAAAACACTCATTTGAACTTAATTGTAACAAAATAAACATCAAAAAGTCTCATCAAAGAAACGTTTAAAGATATAATTTTGGTCTTAAAGAACGTGTAATTATTTAATGACTTTGTAAAATTCAATCAAGAATGGATATAGCGGAAAATGTAAGAGAGGGGTTGCGATCGGTAAAAGCCAATTTACTAAGGTCTATATTAACCGCCCTGATTGTTGCCATAGGCATCACTTCGCTGGTTGGAATATTAACTGCTATTGACGGTATTGAGTATTCGGTTTCGGAGAGTTTATCTTCATTGGGCGTAAATACATTTGACATCTATTCCAAGTGGAATCGCAATTCAAGCCAGGAAGGCGTAAAACAAAAGGTGTTTTCCAATATAACGTTAACAGAATCACAAAAATTTATTGATGAATTTGATTATCCCTCGTTGGTTGCATTATCGGCCAGGCTTACCATTCTTGGAGAAGTAAAATATAAATCAGAAAAGACGAGCCCTAATGTGGACGTTCGCGGTGTCAATGAAGAGTACATTGCTATAAAAGGATTAAACATTGAACAAGGAAGAAATTTTTCTACGTTTGAAATTCAAAATGGAGGTAAAGTTGCCGTATTGGGCTACAAGCTTGCAGTTACGTTATATGGTGAAAATCCCAACCCCATCGGCACACAGGTTTCATTCCGCGGCACACAGTTCAGAGTGATTGGCTTGTTGAAAGAGAAGGGCGATTTATCAGAAAATAATTTTGATAATATGCTGATCATTCCCATTAAAGTGGCTAATCAGTTGGCAGCAGGTGAGCAACTTAATTATCGAATTAATGTAGGTATCCAGGACATGAATCAGTTGGATTATGCCCTTGGTGAAGCAACAGGATTGATGCGAAAAATTCGACAGGACGATGTGGGACAAGAAAACTCGTTTGAGATTGAAAAGAGTGAATCGCTGGCCGAAAACCTGGAGAGCATCACTAATGGTTTGCGTTTTGGTGGATTTGGAGTAGGTTTCATTACACTGTTAGGCGCTTCCATTGCATTAATGAATATCATGTTGGTGTCAGTCACGGAGAGAACGCGCGAGATTGGTGTACGTAAAGCATTGGGAGCCACAACGCTCCGTATTCGCCAACAGTTTGTTATTGAAGCGATCGTTGTGTGTGTAATGGGCGGAATTGGTGGAATAATATTCGGCATTCTGATTGGGAACTTAATTTCAAGAGCCATGAACATTACTGCATTTATTGTCCCTTGGTTCTGGATGTTCGTTGGCATGATGGTATGTATTGCAGTAGGATTGTTATCTGGATATTATCCGGCACACAAGGCATCCAAATTAGATCCTATAGATAGTTTGCGTTTCGAATAATTAATGATTTAAATCATAACAAAGACTCTCTTGCATGTGCGGGAGAGTTTTTATTTTGCGTAAACTATGGGAAGGATGCCAGAGTGGTTGAATGGGACGGTCTCGAAAACCGTTGTCCGACATGTCGGACCGAGGGTTCGAATCCCTCTCCTTCCGCTATTCAAATTCTTTTCTGATTATTTTTTTTAATCCTTACCAACCGGCAACTCGACATAAGTGGCAAATTGGTTGTTACAATATATCGTATGTGTAGCACTGGTGAAATCACTTTCATTTGCTTCAAAAATATTTGGAACATATTTCTGTGGATTTCGATCAATGATTGGAAACCAGGTACTTTGAATCTGTATCATAATTCGATGCCCTTTTAAGAAAACATGATTGACTTGGTGCAGGTCAATTGTAATTTCTTCAGGCTTATTGGGTGTAAAAGGGGAAGGACTTTCAAAGCTTTTTCTAAAACGTCCCCTAAAAACTTCCATCGTTACTGGAAATTCATAGCCACTCATGACCATACTTTTCTGATTAAGATTGGGATACACATCAATTAACTTAACTACAAAGTCCGCATCGGTTGCGGTGGTACTAACAACAAGATGTGCTTTTACGTTGCCGGTTATGGTGAGATCTTCCTTCAAGCTATCCATCTTAAAAGAAATAACGTCAGGGCGGGTACTTACAAAACGTTGGTCTTCTACCTGCCATGAACGCCACCGGCTACCTTCTCCATAAGTTGCCTCAATCGGAAGTGTCCGATAGGGTACCGGCTTGTCGGGATCGCTTATATAACTTATAGCTCCCTGGTCGCTTGAGGGTTTTGTAGCAGACAGTGTATGATTGGGTAATGTATACAACTTTTGAATTGATACATTTCTGGGAGGCCATGTTGTATATGATTTCCATTGATTGCTGC
>JAHEMS010000442.1 GCA_024643595.1 Bacteroidota bacterium | reverse complement strand
AAACTCAACAGTTTGAAAACTTATTTTAGCGATGTCCTTAAATATGATGACGCTTATTCTGATAATGAATTAAATTTTCCCACTACCAGAAATTCAAATGTTGACCCAAGTGTTTTAAATCGCCCAAAAGCCAATTTTGGAGGTCAGGCTCTTTCCATTAATCCTTGTGGCTTTAGTTTTGTTTGGCAATATGATGTAGATTGTTCCACATCGCCATGCAGCTGGAAAAATCAGAAAGAATACAATTACTGTGATAAAGACAATTTCTACATTGTTAATCCCGGAGGAAGTTCTGCAGGACGGACACGGTTCCAATCAATTGATTCAGATATTTTGGAAGAAGTTTATTTAGCTGAAGACCAGAACACGGGTAGTTGTTGCTCCGACAAATATTACTTTCATCCCTATTTACTAATGCCAGGAGATCTTCGAATAAAAATTCAGTATGCGCCTGATTGGTGGAAAGAAGATAACAACCGAGGTAGTGATACTAATCAAAGCGTAAGGTTAAAATTTAATTATGAGCAGTAAAATAAACATAATTTTAGTGATCCTCGTCTTTAGCTTTTCAGGCACCTCACTCCTGGCACAGCTTCGATTGCCCTCTATGGATATTCAAGTGAAAAGCGGAGTGACCTCCATGAATGATATGAAAGACGATTACTATAAAGGATACAACTATTTCTCTCCCGTTATTCATGGCGAAATAAATTTTAATATCTCACAATACTTTGCCGCTGGTGCTTTTATGTCCAAAGGATTCTCAGGAAATACTGAATTCGTTAGTGATAATGCGGTTAGTGGTTCATTCTCATCATCCCATCAAGCCTATGGCATAAAGTTGAGAATCTCAACAGGGCGTCAACCCCGATTCAGACCATTTGCCGAATTTAGTTATGGGCAATTTGAAATGTATATGGAAAAGGATTACTATCGTATTGCTACATCCTCCACCTTCTTTGGTGGCTCTGTCGGGCTTATGATCAGATTAAATGGAAGGCTTTATCTCGTGCTTCCCCAGTTTTCCGTTCGATCACGTTCAAACCAGTTCTTTTTTGAAGTTCCAGGCGATTTCTTATTAAGTCAATACCCTCCCTTGTTTGAAATTACGGGTGGGCTGAGTTATAATTTTGGTAAAAAGAAATAATCCGGGCAACATGCAGTATCAACGTATGATGTATAAAGCATATCTCCTGATAGTATTATTGTTGATCTCCTGTACTTTGTTGGCACAGGAGCTGAAGAAAATAAGTATCAGTGCAAAAGGGGTTACCGATATGAGCTTTTCGCCTGACAACAATTACTTTATCATTGCTAAGGGTAATATCCTTCAGCTTTATAATGCAGGAAACGATACCAGGATAAGAGAATTTAACGGACTCGTTCATTCAAAAACCATTCTTGATCTGGCCTTCAATAAAAATGGCAATCTGCTTTTGTCCGGAGGTGCCGATAAGCAAGTAAAACTATGGAGTGTACCGGATGGAAAAATGTTGTCTTCCTTTACGGAAAATGCCCACGCCGTTATTGGTGTAGGTTTTTCGGAAGGAGACAAACTTGTGATTGGAATATCTGAAGACGGAAGTGTGAAAGCATGGGATCGGGAGACCGGTTCAGTACTCTATACCAAACAAGACTTCCAAAAAAATGTACGGGGATTTGCCATAACCAAGGACGGAAAATATTTTGCCGTTGGCGGTGGAGATAAGTTTATTTTGATCTATGAGGCAGCCACAGGAAATCTGCTTAAAAAAATTGAAGGGCATAAAGGATGGGTCCGATCTCTTGCTTTTTCACCGGATGGCCAAACTTTAGTTAGTGGTGGCGATGACAAGATTATTTATCTGTGGGAAACTCAATCCGGAAATAAGATAAAAGAAATAAAACAACAAGGATGGATCTACAAACTTGAATTTAGTGCAGATGGCAAATTCCTGGCTGCAGCCCTGGAGAAAAATGCCATCCATTTTTATAATGTCTCGAATAGCATACTTTCCCTAAAGCTCGATAAAATGAATTTTGCGGCTATGAATCTTGCTATCAGCAATAGCGGGCAGGAAGTAGCAAGCATAGAAGAGTTTGGCAATGAAGTAAATCTATGGAACATCAGTTCGCTTAACATCACGCCTGTAATCAATTTCAAAGACACGAAAGACACGTCCGCCCCATTGATTCTGGTCTCCAACCCCGCCAACATCATCGACAACAAAGTTGTTGTGTACAAAGACATCCTCGATCTCCGTGGCATTGTCACCGACGAGTCGGGAGTGCGATCATTCAAAATCAACAATATCGAAAAGCCAGTAAAAAATGGAAATTTCTTCATCAGTTTACCGCTCGGTATGGGTGAGAATTATGTCAATATTGAAGTGACCGATGTCAATGACAACATTGCCTTGAAGAAATTTATTATAGTTCGCAAAAATATGGAGGGAGAAGAGTATGTGGGCGCAACGGCTATAAACCATCTTTTTGTAGTGAGCATCAATAGCTACAGTTATTGGCCCAAACTGAATAATGCTGTGAAAGATGGAAATGATCTTGTGTCCATATTATTATCAAAATATACATTTGAATTTTCCAACATCACTGTCATTAAAGACGAGCAAGCCACCCGCACCAACATCTACAACGGGTTGCGCAGTCTTATCGAAAAAATAGGTTCAAAAGACAACCTGGTCATTTACTTTTCAGGTCATGGTTATTTTGATCCCCTGCTCAATGAAGGATACTGGATACCCAAAGAAGCGAACACGAATTCCACAGGAGAATATGTATCCAATACTGACATATTAAAAATACTGAATGCCATAAACTCTCAGCATACTTTCTTAATTGCCGATGCCTGTTTTTCGGGGGCATTGTTTAGTGACAGCCGCAGAGGGTATACCGATCAGGTAGAAAAATTCAGATCCCGTTGGGGGCTTGCTTCAGGCAGGCTGGAAGCAGTTTCTGATGGCGCTGCTGGCAGCAACAGTCCTTTTGCAAAAAGAGTCATTCAATTTCTTAATGAAAATCAACAAGATAAATTCGCCATTTCAGAACTTATACAATACGTAAAAACACAAGTGGCTGAAGACTCCAACCAAACACCCATTGGCAATCCTTTGAAAGCACTTGGCGATGAGGGAGGCGAAATGGTGCTGTATAAGAAAAAGAACTAATCAATAATCAGCAATTGTTATTCATTCCTTCTTATTGATTCGTATTAAAAATAAAATGGAAGTGATTAAACTATGAGCACTCTTTCTGAGATTGCGTTTTAGCTCTTATTTTCCTACATTAGTTCTGCTATACCAGCATTGGTAAGTCTCCCATTTTATATTATTTAGTTCTGTGTTTTGTTTTTCTGCGCAACAAATCCATGAAAGAACTTTAATAAATTCAGTTTCCTCCACCATTAAATAACCCCACAGAATGGAACAACAACTCGAACAAATCCGTGATCAACAAAGAGATTCATGGAACAATTTTTCTCCCGGCTGGAAGAAATGGGA
>JAHEMS010000441.1 GCA_024643595.1 Bacteroidota bacterium | reverse complement strand
CGGATCGTTATGCGGGTGTATTGAAATTAGTTCGTGAAAAATCGGATTGGGAAAACCCTCAGCCCAATGTTCATCGTGGTGTTTCGGCTTATTTTTGTCACAACTCCTATGTGGCCGAAGTTTTGGATCTGGTGATGAAAAACAACAAGCCTGTTGTTGAAAATGTATATGCTGCGGTGGACTGTGGGATTGTTATCAACCCTGACGCAGCGGCCAATATGGGCGAAGGCGCAATTGTAGACGGAATTGGCAATGCATTCTTCGGTGAACTCACATTCAAAGACGGAGTTCCTGAAAAGAATAACTTTAACACCTATCGAATGATTCGTTCAAGTGAGGCACCTAAGCAGATTGATGTCCATTTTGTAAAAAATGAAATTGATCCAACGGGGCTGGGCGAGCCATTGTTTCCGCCTGTATTTGCGGCAGTGGCTAATGCACTATACAAAGCAATCGGTAAACGTTTTTATACTCAGCCATTTGGTAAGGCCTTGGAGAAAGATATTCAGCGGATGTGATCATAGAAATTCTATGGGCAGTGTAAAAAACAGATAACGGATTGGAATTTCGTATCGTAAAAGGATATCATTACAAATTTTGTTAAGCCACTGTTCTCCGTAATGACTACCCAGAGCACCTGGAGAAAACGATGGTATAAAACAAACACAAATGAATTCATCTGAAAATCTACCCACTATTTTTCCAAAAGGGGTAAAAGCTTCATCCGATTATTTTACTGGCCTGGTTTGGTTGAACGTGCTTGTTCCGAAAGATGAAACGGAACATTATTCAGTTGCAGATGTAGTTTTTGAGCCAGGCAGCAGAACTAATTGGCATACGCATCCTGCAGGACAAATATTACTCGTTACTGATGGGGATGGTTATTACCAGGAGCGCAATACGCCACCAAGAAAATTAAGCAAGGGTGATGTGGTTGTCATTCCTTCGCATGTTGAACATTGGCATGGTGCCAGGCGTGATAGTTGGTTCAGCCATCTTGCGTTAAGCAACATTACTGGAAAAGGGGCAGTGGAATGGTTGATGCCAGTAGCGGATGATGACTATAACCGCTGTCATTAAAGACTTAACTCAATTAGACAACTGCATAGTATAATATTTCTTATTTTTTCTGATACACTTATATCTGTTGCCCGATAAACAGCAGTGTATTGGTTTTAGGAATTTCAATATGCAACTCCCTCATTCCATAATCTCGATTAAACGGTCCCCTCACCTTAAGTCCTAGTACTTGATCCTGCATGGATTTCCAGAGTTCATCGATGTTATCCACTTCAAGATAAAACTCCATTTGACCAATTGCTTCTCCTGCGGGAAGAATATGAATGGTAAGGTTGTCCTTTTTTAGAATAGTATATTGAGGAGAGTCCATAATCGCAGAGAAGTTCAAGTTTCTTTTAAAGAAAGCACTTGTTTCCATAACATCAAACGATGGAATCATTGGGCTGATGAAAAGTGCTGTATACATGCTATTTATATTTTAAACATAAAACGTATAATTAATTATCAAGACAAGGATATAGCACAACTTTTTTGATGTTGACCCAAACCAAATTCCATATGAGGCTCTCCCCTTTACCAACATTGTTGAATAAACTTCACTAATCATTCTTGAAACGGTTCTCCATTAATTTTTCCTTGAACGATGATCCAAAGGTATAACCAAAGGTGATCATAATGGCGCGGGTATCTTGCTTAAAGATACGGCTAAATGTAAAATTTTCATCAATGGTGATCAGGCCACTTTTTTGCGTATTGAATACATCTGTCACAACAGCTCCCAGTCTTCCTTTACCCTTCATTATTTTATGTTGATAGCCCAGATCAACAAAATATACAGCGATGGATTCGCCTTGTGGAGTTGCAGTAGGTGCCGTATAATTTCCAGTTACCTGTAATTTTCCATTTTTGGAAATGGTAAAATTGTTAACCAGTTTCGAATACCAACTGAAAAGATTTTTAGCTACTTCGGTTCTAAAACCAGTATTTTCTATAGATACTTGAAAAGCAGAAATACTAAAGTTTAAACTATAGAAAGAGAATGGATTGTAGGTAGCAATTATCTCTGTACCATACGTTGTTGCCGTTCCAAAATTTTGTGGTTGGGTAAAGGCTACACCGTTTTCATCCAAAACGGTGTAGGGCAGAATAGCATTATTTCTTAACCGATAGAAGGCAGCCAACGAGATGGAACCTTTCGGTAGGAGATAATTATAAGATAGCTCCCACGAATTAATTAATTCGGGTTTCAGTTTTGGATTTCCGGATCGTTGATTGAGTGAATCAGTGATGTCTGTAAAGGGGCTCAATTGACCAAGACCAGGTCGTGTAATGCGTCTGCTATAGCTCAGCCTTATATTATTTAGTTTTTGCGTATAGAAGGAAATGCTCCCAGACGGAAAAAGATTAAAATATTGATTCTTAAAAGTCACAGAATGATCAATCGTTTCACCATGGTTCCAAACCTGCTCGGCCCGGAGGCCTGCATTGTATTTCCAGGTGGGGGCATCCTTGTCGCCCTGCCATCCATTATATTGAAAATAGGCGGCATGAATTTGTTCATTAAATTCAAAAACATTGGTATTGAGCGGGTCTTTAATGTAGTCACCATTTATTTGGGTGGATCTTTCATAATCTGAATTGAGGTAGCGCATGATACCTTTATATCCGGTTTCAATGGTCCCGGTTGACGATATAGGCTGAGCATAATCAACAGAAAGATTCGCCAGATTGGTATGCTGATATACGTGGGTGCGTTGAATAGAAGAAGTGCCCAGAGATTCACCTTGTTCAGATAATTCCGTGGTCGTGATATCCGTGTCTTCCTTGTCTTTATTGAATGCATTACTCACATTAGCGGTGAGCGTCTTATCGGGGTCAGCAAAGCGTTTGGCATATTTAAGGGAAGTTTCGACTGTATTACTCCTTCTAATCTCGTTTGAATAGCGCTGATCACCACCGGTAAAATCTCTATTAATAGTTTCATATGTGTTTTTCAAAGTCTCGCGGTTGTCTTCCCCGGGAAAAGCCCAAAGTGCTTCAACATTGAAACTGTTTTTTTTATTTGGTGTAAAATCGACATTCGCTTTTGCGTTCTGATAGAATACTAATCGTTCGTCAAACCTACGCTGCGTGAGATAATATTTATCAGGGACATCATAATTAACGCGATCACCTTGCGCACTTCGAGTACGTGTGGTATACCAATTATCATAGGCTCCGCCAAAATTCCACAGATTGGTTTTATGATTTAATAGCGCAGAGGCGTTCAGGCGATAGCGATCACCATGACCGGCGCCAATGGCAACGGCACCATTGGTACCTTGTTCTTCATTTTTTTTCAAAATAATATTAATGATACCCCCCTCCGAATCGGCATCATACTTAGCAGAAGGATTATTAATAATTTCAATTCGGTCAATGCTGCTGGCCGGAATTTGCTGTAATTGTGCAGCACGGTCTATACCAGCAATTCCTGAG
>JAHEMS010000046.1 GCA_024643595.1 Bacteroidota bacterium | reverse complement strand
CCACAACGATAAAATGGTTAGAGATGCCTGGTTTGTTGTATTCCTGGGTTTTTTTTCGCAAACCGGAATAAGTATGGAATCAATTATCAAATATAATTTCAGTATCTCTTCTGAACGCTCGTTAATACGTCATTGTCAAAATACAGATATTTATCAATATAGACCCACTGCTGTGTAATTACTAATGTTGTTCTGGTTTCATTTATTCTCTGAGGAAGGCCGAGACTTACCAATGCTTGCGATGAATGCATACCTATCCAATATTCATGATTAATAACTTTAGCCCCAATTTCTTCACCAAACTTTTGTTTAACCAAAACAGGAATATAATTTAGTAATGCCTGAGTCGTTTCAAAATGTGGCTGATAGACATACCCCTCTACGCTATTATTAATTCCAGTCACTTTTAAAAAAGAATAAGAAGAAGCACCGATTACCTTAAAAACATTTTTGCTAGTTGCATCTGCAATTATATTTTTAAAAGGGCTATCGAAAACAGTTGCCTTAATGCCTTTCTTCGGTCGGATAATTAGCATACTGCTGTCGTTGTATAATGATTTAATGGAATCGTATTCCATATCCAGCGACAATAATGCCAATTGCACTTTCTTTTTCTCGGCGGCTATTCTATCATTCATTTTATTTTCATAAAAGATCTCGAATAATCTGAACTCTTCCGAATTAAGAAAATCAACGTAGGTATATCCAAACTGATTTTTATATAATACTCTTATCTTTGATTCTGAAATATCTATCACCTCAACGTTAACACCTTCCGGAAGTTCAATACTTTGTCCGCCATAAAGTTCAGCAGTCATAAAAGCATTTTTATGGATGATGGTGGCAAAATATTTATTTTGTGCTTTAAGATCGATGCCGTTTAATAGTACAACAATTAGGATTGCTATAATTCTCATGGTGGGAGTCAAAGTATTAAATTAGGTGACTATTTGATTGCAGCATTTCCTCACTGATCAATAATCATACTCTATCCATCCACACACACTTTGGAAATCTGCTTCATAAGTTTATTTAACTACGTCATATATTAAAGATATTAAATCGATCGAACTCATAAAATTTATTAAAGTTGTATTCTAGTGGATAAATAAAAAAGGTCAAATAAAGAGGCTGCTATATTAAAATGAGCTTGAACGAGGCTCGAACTCGCGACCCTCAGCTTGGGATCCGCCAGTTGGCGGACTACCAACAGCTCAAAGAAATCATCGACATAATCTTCAGGAACATAAATCAAATGAGCTTGAACGAGGCTCGAACTCGCGACCCTCAGCTTGGATCCGCCAGTTGGCGGACTACCAACAGCTCAAAGAAATTATCGACATAATTTTCAGGGACATAAATCAAATGAGCGGGAAACGAGGCTCGAACTCGCGACCCTCAGCTTGGGAAGCTGATGCTCTACCAACTGAGCTACTCCCGCTTTGATAATACAATTTACTCATTTATAATCCCAAATTTCAAATGATTTCAATTCTGAAAATCAACTTAGAGTTTAAAAAATATTTTCTTTCGATAAAGAAAGTAACACAATCCCCACTCCAGGGAAAAAATAAATAATGGAGTAATAATCATCATAAGCAGGTTTGGCGCATGAACGATTTCCATCACACCATTGGATATAGCACCGGCATATCCATTAAACCACCGGCTTGCTACGATCTCAAAAAAGAGGTAAATGAAAATTGAATTCATTCCCACGATGGTAAATAGAGAAAGATGATTGCGATGATTTTTAATATCAATCCACCAATAGCATGTGGCAAGTGCCAAAAGACACCAGCCTCCGGAGGCAAATGTAAATGAGCTGGTAGCAATTCTTTTTATAATTGGTGTTAAAGTAGTTATGTCCATAGTATATCCTATAATAAGGCAAATTACCCCGGCCATCAAAAGTTGTTTTACTTTCTTTAGCTCATCTGATGAGGAAAGTAAAAGTTTTCCCGCTACCGCACCCCATATCGTATGAGCAGCGGTAGGAATGCAATTAATTGCCACCCATCCGCCTGAATTGATTTTATTCATTAAAACCATATCCATAAAATTCCCAAAGTTGTGTTGATTGGTAAATGGTTGATCAAATCCTGGTATGTTGGTGAAACGATAGAGGATTTCAGTTAACAACAAAAGACCCAAACTGGTTAAAATTTGATTTTTTATGGACCATCTAAAGATCAGGAAGGCAACAAGGGTGGTGAAAGAAAGTTGCGTCAGCACATCCCACAATTCAAACGAAAGTCCTTGCGGACGTACGGCATAGTCAAGGACGCCCCAGAAAAACAACCATCCGCTACGCTTTAAGGTCTTTGTAAACTGATCTTTCCAGAGGGCGCCTGCTTCATTTTGTCGGTGTAGAGAGAAGGCCATGGCCGTTCCGGCAATAAACATGAAGCCAGGTTGAATCAAATCCCAGAATCGAAGCCCGTTCCACGGGTGATGGAAAAATTGAAGGAAGAAGTTATTAAGGACACTTCCTTCGGTAAGTTCAAAAAGATTTTCATAAAGTCGCGTACTTTCAAGGGCAAGCAACACCATAATAAAACCTCGAAGAAAATCGAGTGAGAGAAGACGATTATTTTTTTCCTGAGCCATTCAGGAAAGTTAGAATAAATCAGAATATTTTATTCGCGATTAGTAATTAAATATGGCAACGGAAATGAAAAATAACACTCTACCGGATTTAATTTCCAAGACCGATCTAGTCCTTAAGGGCATCAAGCCGTTGGAGAAGGGGTGGATGCGAATAGTGAAAAAATACGTAGAGGGGATGTGGATATAAATTACTAAGGGAATCCACTGAAAGTTTTCTCAACGCATTGGATAAGGCATTTCCATCAAATGTTTCTTTGGCAAATGCATCGGCTTCAAACTCATTCTTTCGGCTGAGCATACTCATGAATAAACCTGTTATTCCAGAAATCGGTGAGAACAATATTCCAAAGGCAATTAAATTTAAATGTATTGCTTGTTGGCTGCCTCCCAACGCTATTGAAAGATTCTCATTAAAAACCATTTTGGAGAGAACAAAGAGTACAAAGAATACCTGAGCAATAGATATCAGGTAACTCCATATAATATGTTTCTTTTTGAAATGCCCAACTTCATGTGCCAATACCGACACAAGTTCATCCGTGGTGTGCTTGTCAATAAGGGTGTCATAGAGTACAATTTTCTTTTTTCTTCCGATACCGGAGAAAAAAGCGTTGGCTTTAGCTGAACGTTTTGAGCCGTTCATGACGAATATATTATCTAATGGAAAATCAACTTTTTGGGCAAATGTTTCAATCGCTGTCTTTAGTTCACCGTCGGCCAGTGGTGTAAGTTTATTGAAGAGGGGTAAGAGGAGTGAGGTGTAGAACATATTGACAAATAGGATTACAGTGGCAGCGACTAATCCAAACCAAATCCAGAAATCTGGCCCGATATAATTTATAAGGAAGATCAGTAACGAAAGAAGAGCGCCACCAATAACCGCACCGAGTATATATCCTTTTAGTTTATCAGAAATGAAAGTTTGAATCGTTGTTTTATTAAAACCATATTTTTCTTCAATTACAAATATGGCATACCATTGAAAGGGCATCGTCAGCAAGTCCGAGGCGATCATAATACATCCAAAGAAAACCAGGGCTAGGGTTATTTCATTCTGAAAAAACGGTCTTAATAAAGTATCGATATACCCAAAGCCTCCAAAGATTAACATCCCCAAAGACAGCAAAAAACTTAAAGCGGATGTAATAAATGAAAACTTTGACTGTTCACGCTGGTAAGCAAGCGACTTCTGATAATTTTCTTTATTATAAAACGATTCAATCTCTGCCGGAATATCCTTTTTCATCGCTTTTAGATTGATGAAGTCAAGCGCCTGATCAAAAAGGTAACTAACAATGGAAATGATCAGGATGATCAAAAGAATGCTTTCGGGCTTCATGTAGGATTATTTATTCAAAAGGTTGTTGATAGCGAGATTTGTTTTTTCAAAATCAAATCGACTATATACATCTTCAAAGTTGGCTTGAATTTTCTCATTCATCAGGTTACCGATACTGCCTTCATGGGTATGGTTTACCTGGCTTGAATACGTAAATTTATTTTGTTCGATATCCAATCCGATTTTCTTGTACGCATCGCGGAAAGGCACACCTGAAAGAACCAGTTTATTGACCTCCTCCACACTGAAGAGATATTGATACTTTTCATCCGCCAGAATATTTTCCTTTATTTGGATAGCAGAAAGCATCAGGTGGGTCATGCGAATACAATCCTTAAGCGTTTGAATGGAGGGGAATAATTTTTCTTTCAATAACTGTAGGTCACGATGATACCCCGACGGTAGGTTAGTGGTGATCATCGCTAATTCATTGCTTAAAGCTGCCAAGGAATTGCACTTAGCCCGGATCAGTTCAAATACGTCCGGATTTTTTTTGTGTGGCATGATACTGGAGCCTGTAGTAAGTTCTTCCGGAAATGAGATGAAGGCAAAGTTCTGATTGAGAAAAAGAGTTGCGTCCATCGCAAGCTTGCCAAGGGTGGCAGCAATGTTGGCCATAGCTTGCGACAAAATCCGCTCAGTTTTTCCTCGACCCATTTGGGCATACACCACGTTGTAATTTAAGTCATCGAAACCAAGTAGTTGAGTTGTCAGCGTACGGTTTAATGGAAATGATGAGCCGTAGCCAGCCGCTGAACCTAATGGATTTTTATTGACGATTTGATATGCACCTTGAAGTGTGATAAGGTCATCGGCTAAACTTTCTGCGTAAGCACCAAACCAAAGCCCGAAAGAGGAGGGCATCGCCACTTGCAGATGCGTATAACCAGGCATCAGATTTAACTGGTATTCGTCGCTTTTGCTCAATAGCAAGTCGAACAAGCGTTTGATCTCATTCGTTATATTTTCTATTTCACTACGTAAGAAAAGCTTGATATCGACCAACACCTGGTCATTTCGTGAACGGCCACTGTGAATTTTCTTTCCAACATCACCCAGCTTTTTGGTAAGAAGTAATTCTACTTGAGAGTGGATATCTTCCACACCATCATCAATTATAAAATGTCCTGTCTGGATGAGTGAATAAATATTTTTTAGTTCTGCCTTCAGTATGCTGAGTTCCCTGGAGGTAAGCAATCCAATGGATTCAAGCATGGTTATATGTGCTAATGAACCGAGCACGTCGAAGGAAGCCATATGCATATCCATTTCCGGATCGTTTCCGGTTGTGAAGTCAGTTACTTCCTTAAGAGAATCTTTGTCTTTGCTCCAGAGTTTCATAAAAGTACCTCTAATTAACTATCGTGTTTTAGACCTTAATGGATTCACCATCATTGGAAAAACTGAATAGTAGGCTACCAAGTTACGCGAAGTTTATTGTTGATCATAGGTAATAGGTATTGCCATTTGAATTTCTTTAAAGAATTTGGTGAAGTTTCATGTATTGAAGTAACAAGATGGTCTTGCCATCTTTAATCTCCCCGGACTCCATCAACGCTAATGCCTTTTTGAAAGGCAATTCCAGTACCTCAATATCTTCATTGTCAACGCCTCCTCCGGTGGAGGTTCTCATATCATTCGAATATTCGGCTATGAAAAAGAATAAAAGTTCCGTAACAGAACCAGGTGACATGTATGCCTCGAATACTTTCTTAATATCTTTTAATGTAAATCCGGTTTCTTCTTCCGTTTCCCTCCGAATGCACTCTTCTGCATTGTCCTGATCGAGCAATCCTGCACATGCCTCTATCAATAATCCATCTGGATTTCCATTAACATAAGTGGGCATACGGAATTGCCTGGTAAGTATTACCGTTTTTTTATCCAGATTATACATTAAAATGGTAGCGCCATTCCCACGATCATATGTTTCCCGGCTTTGTTGCGACCAGGTTCCGTTTTTTTTTAGGTAATTGAATGTGATCTTTTTTAACGTGTACCAATTGTCAGAAAGGATTTCTGTTTTTAAAATTTGCACACGATCATTCATAGAATTATTTTTTCGAGAAGCGAAATATACGATTCAATTCCTTCTTCAATTTCTTTTGTAAAGATAAATTCGTCCGCGCTGTGTGATCGGGCTGAATCACCGGGCCCCATCTTTATTGAAGGAACCGGTATTAAAGCCTGGTCGGAAGTAGTAGGGGAACCGTACAAATTTTTTCCCAGGGATTTAGCCGCAAGCACCAGGGCGTGATCCTCGGGTACACCGGATGATCGCAATCGCAGAGAGCGAGGCGCCACTTCACAGGTAACATGACGATTTATTATTTCCAATACTTCTTCAAGCGTATAAACATCAGTTACTCTCACATCTACGGTGAATTTGCATTCGGCTGGAACCTGGTTATGTGCCTGACCCGACTGGATCACTGTTACCGACATTTTTACACTCCCCAATGAATCGGAAATTTTGGGGAACTGGTAATTTCGAAACCATTCAATGTCTTTCAGCGCTTTATAGATCGCGTTCACACCTTCTTCACGTGCAGCATGACCAGCCTTCCCTTTTGCAAGGCAATCCAAGACCAATAGACCCTTTTCAGCTACAGCTATATCAGTTAGTGTAGGTTCTCCGACAACAGCAAAATCAATTTTTGGTAGTTCGTTCCAGATCATTTCAATGCCATTTACTCCCGATATTTCTTCTTCTGCTGTAGCGGCAATAACCAGGTTGTTTTTGAGATTTTGCTGATTGTAGAAATAGAAAAAAGTCATTATCAAAGAAACCAATGGTCCACCAGCATCATTGCTTCCTAATCCGTAAAGTTTGCCGTTTTCGATATCCGCCGAGTATGGATTTCGCGTATAGCCTGGGTTGGGTTTCACCGTATCATGATGAGAGTTGAGAAGGATGGTTGGTTTAGTTGTATCGAAGAATTTATTTTTAGCCCAAACGTTATTTCCCTTCCGGTAGGCTTCCATTCCGTGAAACTTAAAAAAGCCCATCAATAAATTTGCTGTCTTATCCTCTTCTTTGCTAAATGACGGAATTGATATTAATTGTTGCAGCAGCTCCAGCGCGATATTTGGTAAGTGTTCCCTCATGAATGAGTAATCAATGTCCCCTTTGTGTCATAGCCAGTGTTTGCCAGCAGGTTCGTGTGTTCACCAATAAGTACTTCTTTAACTCCGGATTGAATCGCATTAAATGCATTTTCCAGTTTTGGAAGTATGCCATCATGAAATGAACCTTTGGTTAGCAATTCTTTATATAATGATTGATTGAGGGTAGGAATAACAGAATTTTCCTTGTCAACATCCATCAATACCCCTTGTTTTTCGAAACAGAAAATTAATCGCACATCGAAATGTTTGCTTAACGAGACGGCTAAAACGGATGCAATGGTGTCTGCATTGGTATTCAGCATTACACCATTGGCGTGAGTAAGCGGTGCAAAAATTGGAATAATATTTTGTTTCAGGAGGAAATAAAGCAACGTGCTGTTTACACTTTCAGGGGTGATGTCACCTACAAAACCATAGTCTACTTCACCGACTGGTCGCTTTACCGCGTTTATCAGATTTCCATCTGCACCGGTTACTCCCATTGCGTTGCAATGATTTGCCTGTAAGGAAGCAACAATTTGTTTGTTCACTAAACCCCCATATACCATCGTCACCAAATCTAGCGTTGCTGCATCGGTGATGCGCCTTCCTTTCACGTAATTGGATTTGATTCCAAGCTGTTCTCCCAGTTTAGTCGCTATCTTTCCTCCACCATGAATTAATATTTTGGGAGCCTGAATGGAAGCGAAGTCTTTCAAAAAACTTTTTAACGCTTTCTCATCATCCAACACGTTACCCCCGATCTTAATGATATATAGTTTATTCATAAATCGTTCAATAACCTTCTTCTGATTACCTATATTGATTTCAATAATTCTGCCAATACCGCTTGCGCCGCCCATACCCGATTGCCAGCCTGCTGAACGACCAAACTATTGGCTCCATCAAGGATTTCATCGCTAAGTTCTACGTTTCTTCTGACCGGTAGACAATGCATCACCTTTGCGTTTTTAGTGGCAGCAAGTTTTTCTTGAGTAAGCATCCATGTCGGATCATTACAATAAATTTTTCCATAGTCAGTATAGGTGCTCCAGTTTTTTACATAAACAAAGTCGGCATCTTTCAGTGCTTCATTCTGATTATGTGTAATGGCGGCACTATTGGTAAACCTGTTGTCAAGTTCATAGTCTTCAGGATGGGTGATTACAAACTCAGCATCTCCCCAAGCAGTAATCCATTGCGCAAAACTGTTGGCCACACATTGAGGCAACGCTTTAACATGCGGGGCCCAGGTCAGCACGATTTTGGGTTTACGTTTTTCTTTAAATACTTCCTGTATGGTGATGATATCCGTAAGGCTTTGCATAGGATGGAGAGTAGAACTCTCTAAACTTAAAATAGGTACGCCCGCATATTTAATAAACTGATGGATATATAATTCGCTATAGTCTTCTTCTTTATTTTTCAGCGATGGAAAGGTGCGCACGCCCAGGATATCAAAGTACTTTCCCAGTACCGGAGCAGCTTCTTTCACATGCTCAACGGTAGTACCACTCATGATTGCTTCGTCTTCAAATTCCAGTGTCCAGCCATCCTGACCCACATTAAAAACAACCGCGTCCATACCCAGGTTCTTTGCGGCTATTTGGGTACTAATGCGGGTGCGCATGCTTGGGTTGAGAAAGAGCATTCCCAATCGCTTTCGGTAGCCAAGATGGTTATCCTTGAACGGATCAGCCTTGTAAGCCAAGGCAGAAGTCACTAGATCAGCAAGATTAGTTACTTCATTTACCGACAGAAAGTGCTTCATGA
Source organism: Bacteroidota bacterium (assembly GCA_024643595.1). Taxonomy (GTDB): domain Bacteria; phylum Bacteroidota; class Bacteroidia; order Cytophagales; family Cyclobacteriaceae; genus ELB16-189. The sequence goes on along the minus strand of JAHEMS010000046.1, from coordinate 4,375 downwards.
GTGAACGGTCTGGTTTAATTCAATAGTTAATGCTTCCAGCAATAAATCTGCTTCTTCTTTTTTTAACGCCAGCGATGGAAGAAGCCGCACCGTATTAGGCTTTGCTTCCCCGGTAAAGATATGATGTTTGAATAATAAATCTTTTCTTAATGAAGCAAGTGATTCAGGTAAATCAAATCCAATCATCAACCCTTTACCTCTCACTTCTGTGATTGATTCAAATGATCGGAGCTGTTGCATCAGGTAGTCCCCAAGGTAAGCGGCATTTTGTATCAGTTTTTCTTCCTCAATAACTTCCAGAACAGCTAATGAGGCAGCACAAGCAAGGTAGTTGCCTCCAAATGTAGTGCCCAGCATTCCGCTCCAGGGTTTGATATCCGGGTGAATAAGAACGCCACCAACTGGAAAACCATTACCCATTCCTTTAGCGATGGTAATCAGATCAGCTTCAATGCCTGCGTATTGATGAGCAAAGAATTTTCCGGATCGACCATAGCCGGACTGAACTTCATCAAGAATTAGTAGGGCACCGGTTTCCTTACATTTAGTAGAAATTAACTTTAGGAAAGAATCATCAGGCAACTGAATACCACCGACACCCTGAATTCCTTCGATAATAACCGCTGCAATTTTATTGTCAATAGCTTCAATAAATGCATTTTCGTCATTCATCGGGAGAAACACAATATCATGACCGGCATTAAAGGGAGCTACAATTTTAGGATTATCAGTTGCAGCAACGGCACCCGAGGTTCGGCCATGGAATGCTTTTTTAAAAGCAATAATTTTTTTTCTTCCGTTTATAAAGGATGATAGTTTCAGGGCGTTTTCATTGGCTTCTGCTCCTGAATTACAGAGAAAAAGCTGATGATCTGGATAGCCGGAAAGCTGCCCTAATTTGTCTGCCAGTTTTTCCTGAAGTGAATTCTTTACGCTATTCGAGTAAAAGCTGATTTTATCCAGTTGATTCTTTAACGCTTCAACAAACTGTGGATGATTGTGGCCAATTGAAATTACAGCATGGCCTCCATATAGATCCAAATATTTTTTTCCTTCACTGTCCCATAACCAAGAGCCTTTGGCTTTAACTGGCTCAATGGGAAACAATGGATATACATCGAATAACTTCATCGTATTGTGTTTACTGCCAACCTGAACATAAAGACCACTCGATATGTAGCCTTTTGGCCCTGTTAAAAAATGATTTTAAAAAACTGTACTTTTTAATTTTAAACCTGCTGCTTCTTCAAAGCCAAACATCAAATTCATGTTCTGAACAGCTTGTCCGCTAGCTCCTTTTAGTAAGTTATCAGTTACAGAATGAATAGCAAGGTTGTTCCCCACTTTTTCTAAATGGATCAGACATTTGTTGGTATTGACCACTTGCTTAAGATCGATCATCTTGTCCATCACATGTGTGAATGGATGTGAAGAATAGAATTTTTTGTAAAGAGAGTTAACTTCATCAAGACTAAGTGAGCAAGCAACCACTGAAGTGACAAAAATTCCCCTTGTGAAATCGCCACGCCAAGGCACAAAATTTACACCATCGGAATAACCGGGTTGCAGACTGCGCAACGTTTGATTGATCTCGCCTAAATGCTGATGGGTTAAAGTTTTATAGGCAGAAATATTATTTGCCCGCCAGGTAAAATGAGTTGAGTCTTGCAATTTCTGTCCGGCGCCGGTAGATCCCGTGATCCCCGTAGTATGCACTTCTTTAAGCAATCCTGCTTTTGCTAAAGGTAACAGTCCTAACTGAATCGTGGTAGCGAAACATCCTGGGTTGGCAATGTTTGTCGCCTGCCTGATTTGATCACGCTGAAATTCGGGTAGTCCATAAACAAACACACGATCTCCAGCTTTGTCGCCCAGGCGAAAATCATTTCCAAGATCAATAATTTTTGTGGTAGATGGAAAATTTAGCTCATTCAAAAGTTTCCTGCTTTCACCATGACTGAGGCATAAAAAGAGGACATCCACTTCTTGCTTATAATCTGAAGTGTAAATCAAATCCGTTTCTCCAATAAGATCTGAATGGGTGACGGTTACTGGTTTTCCTGCCTGGCTTCTACTCTGAACAAAAGCAACTTCTACCTCGGGATGAATTAATAGCAGGCGTAATGTTTCTCCTCCCGTATACCCGGCACCACCAATTATTCCAGCATGTATTTTCATAATATATTCTGTTAATAGGAGAAGTCTAGAGTTAGGACCAGTCGCTTCCGACTTTAAACTTTTCTATTTTTTATTTACCACTGTCTGCTTCTTGATTTACCTGATGGTAAATCGCTACTTGATTTCCAAAAATTTTGGTAAATCCTTTCACATCATCAGCTGTCCATCCCAGATTCATCTCGCCATACTTTCCAAACTTTGCCGACATGAGATCATATTTTGATTCGATGCCATTGAGTTGATAGCGATAGGGGTAAAGTGTGATTGAAACCTCTCCTGTTACATTTTGTTGTGAGCTGGTCAGGAATGCTTCCATGTCACGCATAATTGGATCGAGGTATTGGCCCTCGTGTAGCCAGTTTCCATAGAATTGTGCCAGCTGATCTTTCCAGCTTAACTGCCATTTGGTAAGAACATGCTTTTCCAGTGCGTGATGAGCTTTTATGATCAACAGCGGGGCCGCGGCCTCAAATCCAACACGGCCTTTGATGCCTATGATGGTATCGCCCACATGAATATCCCTTCCTATTCCATAAGGTCCTGCGATTGTTTGTAAGTGATGAATGGCATCTACCGGATGGGAAAAACGTTGGCCATTAACGGAATCCAATTCACCATTATTAAATCCAAGCTTCACTTCTTCGCTTCCACTTTTGGAGACTTGAGTAGGCCACGCTTCTTCTGGCAATTGACCAAGCGAATTCAATGTTTCACGACCACCTACAGATGTACCCCATATCCCTTTATTAATAGAGTACTTCGCTTTTTCAGAATTAAACGCGACGCCCTTCGATTTCAAGTAATCAATTTCTGCTTCACGACTCAGTTTCATATCGCGAATAGGTGTAATGATTTCTGCACCCGGATGTAGGATTTGAATGATCATGTCAAAACGCACCTGGTCGTTGCCGGCACCAGTGCTGCCATGAGCTACAGCATCTGCATTTAATTCTTTAGCATAGTTTGCTGCAGCTAGTGCTTGCGACATTCGCTCGGCGCTAACGCTTAGTGGATAAGTTCCATTTTTCAGGACGTTGCCAAATACCAGGTACTTGATTACTTTATTATAATAATTCTTAGTTTCATCTACCGTTTTATGTGAAGCAACACCCAGGCTATAGGCACGTTGTTCAATTTCCTTCAGCTCTTCCGTATTGAATCCACCGGTGTTGACTGTTAGCGTGTGAACCTCATAGCCAAGATCTTTTGACAAATAAATCGCACAGTAGGAGGTGTCCAACCCGCCACTAAATGCTAAAACAACTTTCTTCATCTACCAATTGATTACCAGAAAAACAAAAAACTAAGTATTGAAGGCTTTTTCCCCTGATCGCCCTCTTTTTTCTTCCATCCTTTCAGAAGTACGAATTGTTTGAAACGAACCCAACGTTCGAATAACTTAAAGTTTCCTTTAAACTCGCGTTTACGATGGTGTTCCAAATCTCCGTCAGGAGTCACCACAGTTTTAGTGAGCTCTAGTTTTTTCTTTCCATCTTCGACTGGATCGAAGAGCATGGCGGTGCACATGCAATTCTTCCTTTCTTTAAGGGTAAGGATATCGAAGTTGACACAACTGCGGCATCCTTTCCAGAACTCTTCGTCAGTAGTGAGCTCTGAATAAGTTACCGGTTCATAACCCAGGTCTGAATTGATTTTCATCACGGCTAATCCTGTTGTTAATCCGAAGATCTTTGCATTGGGATATTTCTTCCGTGACAACTCAAATACTTTGCGCTTAATTTGGGTGGCCACTCCAGACTTACGGAAAGGTGGTGATACAATGAGGCCTGAGTTGGCAACATATTTTTCGTGCTCCCAGGCTTCGATGTAGCAAAAGCCAACCCAGGTGCCATCGGCAGCGAGGGCAATAACGGCTTTTCCTTCTTCTATTTTCTTTTGAATATATTCAGGTGAGCGCTTGGCAATGCCGGTACCTCTTGCTTTGGCTGATTCAGCCATCTCATTCGTGATGGTTTCCGTGTAATGTGAGTCTGCAGCCGTAGCTGCTCTGACAATTATATTTTGTTCCAATGTAATGCTGAGTTAATAAATTATTGATGTGAAAGAAATGCATTTAAAGCACTTCAGGCGCATCTGCCTTGCAGATCCGCCATACGTTTGTTAGTAAGTGAAAGGTATCAGATTCTGATTTGCCTTCGGAAGCTCTTGAAACCCGCACGGGGTGAGCATTCAGTGC